>SKLM01000223.1 GCA_007123205.1 Thermoflexales bacterium | reverse complement strand
TCATGTCCCATCTGGGCCGTCCCAAAGGAGCCGTGGTTGACGAGTTGAGGATGGATCCGGTAGCGGCGCGTCTGTCGAAATTGCTGGATCGACCGGTCTCCAAGCTCGACGACTGTGTCGGCCCCCAGATTGAGCAGGCCGTTGGGGAGATGGAGGCCGGCCAGATCATCGTGCTGGAGAACACCCGTTTCCACCCCGAGGAGAAGGCGGACGATAGGGACTTTGCCAGGCGGCTGGCAGCTCTGGCCGACGTCTACGTCAATGATGCCTTCGGCGCCACGCACCGTGCTCACGCGTCGACGGCGGGGGTAGCCCAGGCGATGCGAGACAAAGGAGGCGCAGCAGTTGCCGGACTCCTCGTGGAGGAAGAGCTGCGGCTTCTCGGGAAAGCTGTGGACAATCCCGAGCACCCTTTCGTCGCCATTCTGGGTGGAGCCAAGATCTCGGACAAGATCGGCGTCATCGAGAGCCTTATCGGGACGTGCGACCGACTCCTCATCGGCGGCGGTATGGCCAATACGTTCTTCAGGGCCATGGGCTACCAGGTGGGTGATAGTCTGGTAGAGGAGGACGCGGTGCCGACCGCGAAGTCCCTTCTCGATCAGGCCGGTGGCAAACTGGTGCTGCCCGTAGACGTCGTCATCGCTGATGCCTTCGACAACGACGCCCAGTCCAACGTGGTGGCTCCCAATGAAGTGCCGGAGGGTTGGCAGATTCTGGACATCGGGCCCAAGACCGTGGCAACCTTCGAGTCGGCTCTGAAGAGCGCGAAGACGGTTACCTGGAACGGGCCCCTGGGGGTATTCGAGATGCCCACATTCGCCGCCGGGACCTTCGACATCGCCCGTCTCCTCGCCCAGTTGGACGCCGTGACCATCGTCGGCGGCGGTGACTCTGCAGCAGCCGTCCAGCAAGTGGGTCTGGCCGATCAACTGACCCACGTGTCCACGGGTGGCGGCGCCAGTCTACAGTTTCTGGAGGGAAAGCCTTTGCCCGGAGTCGAGGCGCTGGACGACAAGTAGGAGAGAGCTATGCGCAGACCATTCATCGCCGGCAATTGGAAGATGCATCGGACCATCAAGGAGGCCGTCGCCCTGGTCCAGGAGCTACGGGAAGCATTGGACGGGCTCAAGGGCTGCGACGTGGCAGTCTGTCCTCCCTTCGTGGCTCTGGCTGCGGTCCGCGATGCCTTGCGAGACTCCGACATCAAACTCGGTGCCCAGAACGTGCACTGGGAGGAAGAGGGGGCCTTCACGGGAGCCATTAGCCCTCTGATGCTCAAGGGGCTTTGTGACTACGTCATCATCGGGCACTCCGAGCGACGGACCATCTTCGGCGAGACCGACGAGTGGGTGAACAAGAAGCTGCGGGCAGCGCTCACCCACGGACTCAGCCCAATCGTCTGCGTCGGGGAGAATCTGGAACAGAACGAAGCCGGCGAGACGCAAGCCTTCGTCGGCGGACAGGTCCGCGCCGCTTTCTCGGGCGTAACCGCTGAGCAGGCGCCGTCCGTCACCATGGCATATGAACCCATCTGGGCCATTGGCACCGGCGTGCCGGCCCACGGTGATGCCGCCAACCAGATCATCAAAGAAGCGGTGCGGAGCACCCTCGCCGACTTGTACGGGGAGGACATCGCCGAGTCCATCCGCATCCAGTACGGCGGCAGCGTCAAGCCAGACAATGTCACCGAGTTCCTGGGCCAGCCGGAGATCGACGGGGCGTTGGTGGGCGGTGCCAGTCTAGAGGCCTCCGGCTTCTCGGAGATCGTGAAGAGAGGACTGACGGCCAAGACAGATCAGTGAGCTGGGTCTCCTTGCTCGGGTTGGCGGTGACGCTGGTGCTCTTGCTGCTCGTTGAGCGCTGGATTCACCGCCACCTGCAGGGGACAATGCTGCTGCTCGCCGGTGATCGCGAGATCGCCGTGGTGCTCTACGCCCTGCCCCTCATGCCGGGGGTGCTGCTCCACGAGGCCAGCCACGCCCTGACAGCAAGACTCCTCGGCGTGCGATCGGGCCGCCTCTCCATCCGACCCAAGCTGGCGGGGGAACGCATCCAGCTTGGGTCTGTCCCCGTCGCCGAGACCGACTTCATCCGCGCCAGCCTCATCGGGCTGGCCCCCCTCGTTACCGGGAGCACCGTCATCCTGCTCATCGGCTACCTGATCTTCGGTATCGGGCGCATGCAGCAGGCCCTTGTCACAGGCGACTGGATGCGGGTGGTCGCCGACCTTTCCGACATCCTGGCGGTGCCCGATGTATGGCTTTGGGCCTACCTCATCTTCGCCATCAGCAACACCATGCTGCCCAGCCGATCCGATCGAGCGGCCTGGATGCCGATCCTGCTGTTCGTTCTGCTCGTCGTCGCGCTGGCCTGGTTTGCGGGCCTCGGGCCAGCTGTGGTGAAACGAGTGGGTCAACCGCTGGATGTCGCCACCCCCTGGCTCGCCGCAGTATACGGCTTCACGCTGGTGGCAGACCTACCCTTTGTCCTTCTGATCGTGGCCTTCGAACGGTTGTTGCAGCGTCTGCGCGGCATGCGCGTCGAGTACTAGCCGCTCCCCCTCCCTCCGTAGCCGTGCTCCCCCGCGGATCCGCTGACCGCCTTCCAGTCTGCCCGGTGCACGCGTCCTCCGCCGCCCTTCACGACCAGATCCATTCCCAGCAGACGAGGTGTAGGTCCTCCGGAACCAATGGCCGCGTTGTGGGCGCGTCACGCTCCGGCACCGGGCCTGGCTCCAGCGCCTGCACCGCTCTCAACAGCGCCGCCACATCCCCGTCGCGTCGGTAAGCGCCGTAGGCGTCCCACAGATCGCTGACGTACGCGCCGGGCAGGGGTTCGCGCAACACCCTCAGGGCCTTTCGCACCTCTGACGACGCCACGGCCGGGTTGTTGAGCTGAGCCTGGAGTTCCGTCGCCACCAGCTGCTGCGTCTCGTCCAGGATCTTCGGAGCGGCCTCGATCGCCTGCTGGTTCCGCACGCTGCCCAGGATGTCCTCCACCACCCGATCCTGAATCTCGAAGACGTCCACGTCCTTTCCAGCCACTCGCGGCTCGTCGGGCCGGCAGCGGATCAGGCCCGCGATCTCGTACCGGTTGTCGAGGATGCGGCCGCTCCCCAGATCGTAGTACCGCCAGAAGTGGCGCCTCGCTTCGCCGGCCTGCCCTGGCCCTGTCGACCGGTCCCCGGCCGGCGGGGCGGTGAAGTAGAAGAAGAGACCCTGGTAGTCATCCCGCTCCCGGCCCGAGTGGATGCCGTCGGGCAGCTCGTCGAGGTTCCACTCGCCGCTCGCCAGCGCGTCCTGGAGCGACGCCAGGAGGAACTCGCTGCTGACCAGCTCGCTCTCCGCCTGCAGCTCGTCCAGCACGCTCTCGTCCTCGTCGGCGATGCGCTGCAGGTGGTTGAACGTGCGCGGGTGGACCGCCTCACCCAGGACGCTCGTCTCCAGCATGCCGAACTGATCGATGGTGGTGATCTTCCGCTGGAGGCTGGACAGGAGCTGGAGCAGCCGCTCCAGCCCACGCTCCGGGAAGACGTTGTAGACCCAGAGCCTTTCAAAGGGGGAGCCGATGCGGTCGATGCGCCCGGCCCGCTGGACCATCCGCGTGGGATTCCAGTGCAGGTCGTAGTTGACCAGATGGCCGCAGTCCTGGAGGTTCTGCCCCTCGCTGAGGACGTCGGTGGAGATCATCAGGTCGATCTCCTCTTCGGTGCCCACCAGCTCGGGGCGGCCGTTGGCGACGGGAGCGAAATGCACCAGACGGTGAGTGCGGGTGGCGGGATCGACGCTGCCGTCCATGATCGCGATCCGCGGATCGCCAGCGGCCGCCAGGAAACGATCGTCCTTCTGCAGCTCCCGATGGAGGTACCGGGCCGTGTCCCGGTAGTAGGCGAAGAGGACCACCTTCTTCCCTTGGAGATCCTCAGCGAGAAGGGCCTTGATGCGCTGGAGCTTGGCATCGCGCTCCGGCGTGATTCCCTCGACCCGCTCCCAGATCTCGGATAATCTGGCCACGTCGTGGCCCAGGGCTTCGCGGATTCGGCCCAGATCGTACTGCTGAGGGTCCAGCTCCGGCAGCTCCTCCAGGACCGTTCGGGCGGCCTCGTGGTCGTCCAGGGCCCCTGCCTGGGACGACGGTGCCCCCGCATCGTCCTCACTCTCCGGTTCCAGCTGCCGCATCGCCTGGCGGAACTCGCTGCTATTGAGCAGCTTCCCTTCGTCCAGCAGATCCGCAAACGTCCTGAAGAAGGCCAGCGCCCGCCCCACGCTGATCCGAAAGGCCTCCACGCTCGACTCGAAGCGCTTGAGGAAGCGGCTCTTGAAAATGCCGACCAGGGCCTGCTCCCGCCCCAGCTCCATGTCGTCCTGGTCAACGCCGGCGCGCTTGTAGTCCTCCAGGCTATAGGGGGCCAGGGTCAGGCTCTCGATGCCGGCCACGACATCGGCGTAGATCCCCTGGTAGGTCGCCTCCAGATTGTACCGGACCGTCTCCAGCTCCCGCTCTGGCCAGTTGATCGGCTCCCCCTGGATGGTGGCCTGGGGATAGGCCTTGCGGACGTAGGCCCGCGTGCGGCGGATGACGACCTCCTCCAGCAGGTTGAAGAGCGCAGCAGTTTCACTGGCGCCGCTCTCTGTCGACTGGCGCCGCGCCGCGAGGAAATACTTCCGTAGGTCGCCGATGCCGGCGGCCGAGAAGTAGGTGCGGTCCCCCTGAGCGAAGAGCATGAGCTGATAGTAGAGGTCGAGGACGGTGTTGTTGATCGGCGTGGCGGTGAGGAGGATGACTTTCTTCCGCTCGCGGTCGCGGCCGCGCCCGCCGTTGGCGCCGACCAGCCGCTCCAGGTTCTCGTACCGGTTCGTCCGGTGGTTGCGGAAGTTGTGGGACTCGTCGATCAGGATCACATCCACGTCTGAGAGAGCGTGAACGCGGGGGCGGCTGAGGAAGTCCTCCTGTCCCATCAACTCCTGCGAGACGATCTGGGCCGGGATGGCGGCCTCCTGCAGCTCCTCCCGCCACATGTCCCGCAGCGAGGCGGGGCAGACCACCAGGGCCTTCTGACGGCGGTGGTAGGCGCTCTCCTCCAGCAGCTTCTTCCCGATCCACGTCTTCCCCAGCCCCACCGAGTCGGCCACCATCACCCCGTCGTAGCGGGCCAGGATGCGGCGCGCTTTCCGGACCGCGTCCTCCTGGAACCGGGTCAGCTCCACGGCCGACCTCGTACCCGGAAGGCGCAGGCCGTCATCTCCGATTTCGTCCTTGAAGTACTCGTAAAGCGTCTTCAGGTAGATCTGATAGGGCGTGTAGTCATAGCCACCGAACTTCGACTCGTTCAGCAGCTCGATCAGATCCGGTTTGAAGTCCCGGGCCTGGGCCCAGCGCGCGTCGTACCAGTCGAGCAGCTCCAGGATGGCCCGGGCGCCCACCTCGCTCTTGATCGCGCGGCGCGAGGTGCCAGGCACTGCCGCTGCGCTTAATGCAGTGCCCGGCACCTGCGCCCTCAATACCGGCTCCACCGCCGCCTGCGCCTCCACGTCCTCAGCCTCGCGCTCCTCGATGACCGTCTTGTGGGTCAGGTTGAGCTCCTGGTTCGTGGTCATCCCGGCGCGGGTGAAGTTACTCGAGCCCACGATACCCACCACGGGTACGAACCGGTCGCCCGGTGTTTCGTCGCCGAAGCAGAGATACGCCTTGGCGTGGAGGAAGCCCTGTTCGTAGAGCCGGACTAGCACCTCCTTCCGGCGCAGGAACCGCGTCAGCGCCTCCACCTGCCGCAGCGTCTCCCGGTCGAACGAAGCCTCGTCGAGGTCCCGCCGCAGCGCCCGGCGCAGCCCCAGCTCGCGGGGCCCGCCGGGCTCGGACCCGAGCAGCAGGCGGAACGACGCCAGCTCCTCCAGGCCCTCGCGTAGCAGGTCGAACCCCCCGACGTTGAAGTACGCCGTGGCGACGTCGAGGGCGTGGACGGCGTCACTATGGACGAGGTCGT
>SKLM01000161.1 GCA_007123205.1 Thermoflexales bacterium | reverse complement strand
GCGTGCGAAGCTAAGCCGCGTGCGAAGCTAAGCCGCGTGCGAAGCTAAGCCGCGTGCGAAGCTAAGCCGCGTGCGAAGCTAAGCCGCGTGCGAAGCTAAGCCGCGTGCGAAGCTAAGCCGCATGCCAAGCTCGCGCAGCGAGCCCCAAGCCGCGCACCACCCTGAACGGAAGAAACCGCGCCAGGCCCGCGGGGCCGCGCCGCCGTGTCCCCTCTCCCCCGGGGTGTCCAGCTTGGACGTTCAAGCCGCGAACCACTCTGAACGGGAGAAACCGCGCCAGGCCCGCGGGGCTGCGCCGCCGTGTCCCCTCTCCCCCGGGGGGGAGAGGGTTAGGGTGAGGGGGCGTCATCGTCTGCACTGTCATCGTCGCCTCCAACTCAACGCTCACACACCGAATGCGCTTTCTTAGTAGGAGCGCCAGCGACGAGGAATCTCGGTCACCTTCACCAGACACAATCCGTCCGTGAGCGCTCCTGGGCCGGCCAGGAAGCTCTGATCGCCGATGTGCAGTTGTAGGACTGGGGGGGCGGCTGACGTTGGATGACGATTGCGTCACGCTGGATCCAGTGGGCGGCAGCCCGTGGCGCTGGGCGCCGAGGCCAAGTCCCTGACGCCGTCTGGCGACACCAGCGCTCGCCGCTCCCGACGACCGCATCCTGGCGATGGGGCTAGGGCGCGGGCCGGGAGCGATTTGGAACCTCGTCCCGGCCCGTGCCCTCAACTTGCCCGATCGACGGGCTGCCTAGCTGCAGGCGGGCAGACGACAGAGGCGGGAGTCCTCGATCTCGAACCCCATATCCTCCATGGCCGCCACTAGGGCGTCGACGTCGGCACCCTCCTCCACCCTGATGGTAACGAGATAGGTGCTGGGATCGTCGCCCATGACGGTGCTGAGCGCCGTGATGTTCAGCCCCATGTTGGAAATCTTGCCCGTGATCCTGGCCAGCATCCCCGCCTCGTGGGGGACAAACAGGCTGATCCGCACCCCCTCCTCCCGGCCACCGAGCATCTCCAGGAAAGTCTTGAACAGGTCGGTCTCGGTGATCATGCCGACCACCCGGTCGTCCCGCATCACCGGCATCCCCCCGATCCTGTGGTCGGCCATCATGCGCGCGGCCTCCTCCAGAGGCGTGTCCTCGGTCACGGTGACGACTTCCCGGGTCATCACGTCCTGCATCTTGATCTTGGCCAGCAGGTAGGGGATCTCGAAGGCGCGCAGCGAGGTGGCCGGCGACGGAGAGACCTTGAGAAGATCCAGCTCCGAGACGATCCCGACCATCTTCCCCCGCCTGTCCACAACGGGCAGCCGCCGGACCTGCTCGCTGTGCATGAGCCGCAGGGCCTCGTCAACGCCCACGGTTTCGCGTATCGTGATGGGGGGCCTGCTCATCCGGTCCTTCACCAGCATAGTGTGCCTCCTTGTCTTGGGCATCCCGATGGATCAGCATAACCGAAACGGGAACTCGCATCATTATACGTCATTCGCGCCGGCTTGCCACATCGGCGAGCGATCTTCCACGCCGGGACGCGGGCTAGACCCGCTGCCATAGGGCGGCCGCCAGCTCCCGGGAGCGGGCTGTGATGGCCTCCTCATCCAGCGTCAGCAGCTCCCTGTCGCGCATCACGACCCGCCCGGCACAGACGGTGCCCGTGATCATCGAGGCCTCGACCCCGAAGAGGATGTGCCAGGGAAGATTATCCGCGGAGCAGGGCGTGGTCGCATAATAGTCGACGACCACCAGATCGGCCGGCGCGCCGACGGTCAACTCCCCCAGGCGCTGATCTGGCCAGAAGACCCGCGCCAGCTCGGCGTTGTTCCGGTAGGCCATCTCAATGACCCTGCCGCCGGGCATGGCCCGGGGATCGCCCTGATCCAGCTTGTGGACGAAGTAGGCCGCCTTCATCTCGGCGAACATCTGGTTGGAGAACCCGTCGTTGCCCAGCCCCACGGGGACGGACTTCCTCATCATCGTCTCTACGGGGGCCACCCCCACGGCGTTGTTCATGTTCGAGCGCGGTTGGTGGGTGACCCACGTCCCGGTGGTCGCTAGCCGCTCGATCTCGCTCTCGTCCACGTGGACACAGTGGACGGCGATGGTCCTGGGTCCCAGGATGCCGGCATCCGCCAGGCGATGGACCACGCGCTTCCCGCTCCTCTTCAGCGAGTCCTCCTGATCGGAGATAGCCTCGGCCACGTGAACGTGGAAACCCAGGCCCGGGGGTTCGGCGGCAGCGACGCAGTCGGCGAGAGTCTCGTCGGAGAGGGTTAGGGACGCGTGGAGCCCGAAGGAGGCGGCGAGTTGGGGCTCGGCCGCCACTGCTCTCGCGAAGCGGACGTTCTCGTCGATCCCGGCCTGGGCCCGCTCGGGGCCGTCGCGATCGGTGACCTCGTAGCAGAGGCTGGCGCGCAGGCCGGCCTTCCGCACGGCCTCGGCGATCACGTCCAGGCTGCCGTCGATGGCACGAGGGCTGGCGTGGTGATCGATGAGCGTGGTCGTGCCGTGGCGTACCGCGTCGACCAGGCAGACCAAGGCCGAGTATCTCACGTCCTCCAAGGTGAGGGCCTGGTCGAGGCGCCACCAGAGCTGCTGCAGGATCTGCGGGAAGGACTGCGGCGGCTCACCGGGGACTGCCATGCCGCGCGAGAAGGCGCCGTAGAAGTGGGTGTGGGCGCAGATCGAGGCCGGGAGCAAAAGCTGACCTCCGACGTCCCACCGGGGCACGTCGGGGAAACGCGCGGTCAACTCGGCCGCGGTCCCCAGGGCGGCGATACGTTGGTCCTGGATGAGCAGGGCCCCGTTCTCAATCAGCTCCGCCGCGCTGCCCAGGGTGGCCAATCTGGCGTCCGTGATCAGCATCTTGAATGTCCCTCCTACCTACTATGGTCCAGGCAAGGCAGATACCTCGGTCCTGAACGGGACCTGGCTCGGCGGGGGCGGCTACTAGAAGGCGGGCGCCAGGACGGTGAGCAGGTAGAGCAGGACGACCGCCGCGCAACCCAGCAACAGCAGCGTCGCGGCGCAGCCAATGGCAACCCACAGCCAGGTCCGATAGGGATCCGTGACCGGGTCCCGACCGCCCATGTCCGGCGGCGGCCCGGCGGCATCGAGACGCCGGGGAGCCGGGCCAGCCGGATACGTCCGACGGAGAGGCTCCTGGTCACGGCGGGGCCATTCGCGCCCCGGCTCTTGGGCGGGCCGCCGGGTGTGATCGGCCGGTCTTACCGTCTCCCGATAGATGAGCGTGACTGCGTCACTCAACCCGACGGCGTCGCCCGCCGTGAGGCGCTGCGGCTGGGTGAGCAGCATGCCGTTGAGGAACGTCCCGTTGGTGCTGTCCAGGTCCTCAATCTGCCATCCCTGGTCGCGCCGCGTGATGCGCGCGTGGGTGCGGGACACCTGGGGATGGTCGATCACCACGTCGCAGCGGGGGTCGCGCCCCAGGACGAGGCTATCGCGGTGCAGGGGAAAGGTCCGGCCTGCCTCCGGCCCTCTCTTCAGGATGATCTCCCCACTTGCCGTCATAGTCGCACCTCCCTCGCCGTTTATGGGCGACGGACTTGGCTTCCCCCTGGCAGATCCGGCCGGCTGGGGGCCAGGGCCAGATCGACCTTCCTAGTATACGCGGCGGGGAGTGATTGTCAAACACTCTGCCTGTGGTACACTGGGCGACGAACGAGCGGTAGAGGACAGGGGCTCCCGTTGATACGGGTCTGGCCCCGCGATGGCTGCATGGAGAGATCGATGACCTTCATTGTTGATGGACACGAGGACGTGGCCTGGAACATAGTCGCTCTGGGACGGGACGTGCGGCGCAGTGCCCTGGAAACCCGCCGCCTGGAATCGGAGACGGACGTACCCGATCGGAGCGGGGTCTGCATGGTCGGCCTGCCCGAATGGCTGGCGGGAAAGGTAGCGGTCGTGTTCGGCACGATCTACGCGGAGCCGCCGCGACAGGGGAGGAGCCCTGGCCCCCGCGTGTACACCAATGCCGATGAGGCGCACGCGCTGGGCATGGAGCAGCTGGACGTGTATCGGCGTCTGGCGGACGAGGAGGACCAGATCGCGTTGGTGGGAACCCAGGGGGACCTTTCGGACACCCTGGCATCCTGGGAGACGGAATCGCCTAAGATAGGAGTCATCCCGCTGATGGAGGGGGCGGACCCGATCCGGGAGCCCGCCGAGGCCGAGCTGTGGTTCGAGCGCGGCGTGCGAATGATCGGCCTGTCGTGGAAGGCCGGCACACGCTATGCGGGCGGGGATGCGATCAAGGGACCCCTCACCGATCTGGGCCGCGAGCTGCTGGAGGTGATGGCCGACCTGGGGATGGTGTTGGACGTCAGCCACCTCAGCGAGGAGGCGTGTTTCGAGGCGGTGGCCCGCTTCGAGGGCCGTGTGGTCGCCACCCACGCTAACCCCCGAGCGCTGGTGCCGGGGGAGAGGCAGATCTCCGACGAGATCATCCGTCGTCTCAGCGAGCGCGACGGCGTGGTGGGCATCGTGCCCGCTCATTCCTTCCTTCGTCCCGACTGGAGGACGAGGCCGGCCACGCTGCAGGACGTAGTCGCCGCCATCGATCACGTCTGTCAGGTGGTCGGCGACGCAGCGCACGTCGCGCTCGGATCCGACTTCGACGGCGGCCTCGGGGCCGATGACACGCCGGCGGAGCTCGACACCGTGGCCGATCTACAGCGCATCGGGCCCGCGCTGGGGGAGGCGGGGTTTGACGCTGAGCACATCGACCCGATCCTGGCGGGGAACTGGCTGCGTGTCTTGCGCGAGACGCTGCCGGACTGACGGGCTGCGGGAGCTATCCCATCGACACGGTGAGCGCTGAACCATGATCCACTTCGACGTCTTCACGTTGTTTCCGGACATGTTCCGGAGCCCTCTGGAGGGGAGCATCTTGGGGCGCGCCCAGGGGGAGGGGCGCCTGTGCGTGGCGCTTCACGACATCCGTGACTACGCCCCGGACAAACACCATGTCACCGACGAACCCCCCTACGGCGGCGGTGGGGGCATGGTGATGAAGGCCGAGCCGATCTTCAACGCCGTCGAGGCGGTGCTGGCGGAGCCCCCGGCGGGAGGGGCCGGGTTCCGGATCGGCGACGGTGCCGAGGGGCTCGTGCCCGTCGTGCTGCTCACACCCCAGGGGCGGCTCTTCTCCCAGGAGATCGCCGCCCAGATGGCCCGGCAGCGGCGCCTGGCCCTCATCTGCGGGCGCTACGAGGGGGTGGACGAGCGGGTGCGCCAGTACCTGGCGACCGACGAGCTGTCCATCGGCGACTACGTGCTCACCGGCGGGGAGTTGGCGGCGATGGTGGTGATCGACGCGGTGACGCGGCTCCTGCCGGGGGCGCTCGGCGACCCCACCGCGGCGGCCCGGGACTCCCACGCCCGCGGCCTGCTGGAGGGGCCCCACTACACCCGGCCGCGCGTCTTTCGCGGGTGGGAGGTGCCCGAGGTGCTCCTATCGGGCGACCACGCTGCCGTGGCGCGGTGGCGTCGTGAGCAGGCCCTGCGGCGTACCTTGGAGCGCCGGCCCGACCTGCTGGAGGACGCAGCCCTCACGGCGGAGGATCGTGCCTTTCTCGAGGAGCTGTGCCAGGAGCGCGGGAAGCGGGAGGATGGGTCGGTGGAGGAGCACAGGGGCCGCGAGGACCGGTCGCTAGGTGAGAGTGTAGAGCTGGAGGATCGGCCCGCGCACTAGCTCCGGGCGGATTCACCAATCCGCTCGCTGGAGCTGTCATCTGCCCCCGCTCGGCGCCCCAGCCCCCTCCCCCCGCTCCGCTCGGATCCGTGATCCGAGCGCTGCCGCAGGCAGCCCGGTCCCCGGCCGCCGCCGGTTTCTTCCACCAGGCTCGACGGCACTCCGCTTCGCTGCGTGCCTGACTACGAACGGGCGCCATCCCCTCATCCGGAATACCCGTCTCAGTCCCGTCACCCCGTGGCAGCGATGGTGAGTCGTCGGGAAACCGAGATCCGTCGCTGAGG
>SKLM01000338.1 GCA_007123205.1 Thermoflexales bacterium | reverse complement strand
GGCGCCGAATGAGATCACTTATCTGGACTCAGGCAACAACGACGTGGTGCGAGTCCAGGCCGCGGATACGAGCTACGTTCTCAAACGCTTTGAGACGGATCGATATCGAGCGTACGAACGGGAGATCGGGATGCGTGAGTGCCTGCGGTACGACGGTCGCATCGCGTTTCCCGACATCCTGGCGTCGGTTGAGCGGGGGGGAACTCGCTACGCCTTGATGGAGGATATGGCCGGGGAGAGACTCCAGGAGATCTGGAACCGGAACCCGACGCGGGTCGCCGAGGAGATGAGCACTCTCGGCAGAGTGCTGGGGTTCCTCCACGAGATACCGGTAGAAGGGGCCCGCCGCTTTCTGGAGCGGGAAGATGTCCTGTTCTCCGAGGAGTACTTTGGATGGATGATGGAGACCATCGCGCCCTACTCCGAGCCGACGGGCCAAGGCCGTCTGCTGCGCAGATGTTATGAAGTGGTGAGGGGTACTCCAGTGGAGGAAGTGGTCATACACGGCGACTTCGGACCCCATCAGGTGATCGTGGACTCGCAGGGCCAATGGGTTCTGGTGGACTTCGAATACGCCGCTCTGGGCGCATTTGCCGACGACTTGGGTGGGGCCGAGGTCCGTTTGGAGCGACAGGATTATGCCAACATAGAGGGTTTCTTGGGAGGATACGAGAGGGTTCGAGGCACGCTCGGAGAGTACGAGTCAGTGCGGGCGGCGTACAAGGCCTACAATCTCCTGGCGATGCTCACGTACCGGCTGGCTTACCGAGGAGAGGAACCGCCGGCCGAGGCGATGGATCGATTGGCGAGTTTGCTGGCGAGTCTCTAGCTAGAACTGAGCTTCCATCCTGGCGGTCGGGTGCTCCGCAACGGCCCCGGGATTGAGGGAGCGATTCTGTCTCGCCCCGGGCCCCGACTTGCCACGGTCTTCCCGTTGGAAGCCCATCCGACGATCTGAACCGTGGACTTCTGCCGCGATGCTGGCTGCTCGGCTATCGATCACCTCCCCTGCCGCGCGCCAGCTGGATGGCCTCTGCGTAGGACGTGTCTACCGGGGGGTCCTTTACTCCGGGAGCGTTCGCGGCTTCCTCCTGGCTCATCCTTCGACTCTGGAAAGCCACTTCCTTTCGAGGCCCTCCAATTCCTGCAGAACCTCGTCGGCCAGGGGCTCGACTTGGTGCGATTCAATGATACTTCTCGTCTTACTGTTGATTCGATCTCGCACACGGTCAGGATCCTCACATCCGAGGCCGGAGAGACCCTCGCGAAGGAAGATGTCGGAGTGCCAGAAACGGCGGAAGTTGGCCAGGGTGTGATCAGTGGTGATGAAATGACCTCCGGGTCCGACCCTGTCAATGAGGTCAAGGGGGAGCTCCCCGGGGCCCGTATCGACTCCGCGCCCGGCATGGGTTACCATGCCGATGATCTCATCACACAAGACCATCATCTCCGGAGAGACGACAAGGCTTCCACCGAGGAGTCCCACGTCGTGGACCAGATCAGCGCCGCTCAATTGGGCCATCAAGCAGAGTATTGTGGCTTCGACGGCAGCCTGGAGGTCGACGCTGAGGGCATCAGAACAACCGGCGGTGCTGAACATCGGCAGTCCGTAGCTATGAGCCAGGTCAGTAGCTGCTGCCAGGTGGAGGGCGAAGTCGGGTGAGCCATACGAGTACTGGAGGGTCCGCATATCAGTGACGGACGGCATGGCGCCATAGATAAACGGGGCCCCAGGCCGCACCGATTGGTGCAAGGTCAGACCGGCTAAGACCTCGGCATTGGTGAGCGCCAGAAGACCCGCCGGTGAGCAGGGTGCCGTTGTTCCGGCGCTGGCCGCCGGATACCACACAACAGGCAACCCGAGACGGGCTGACTCCAACAGACTCTCTGTGGGGCCCCGAAACAGACCCAAAGGCGTGGTAGGCATGGCCGCGATCAGGATGAACGGTGCCTGACGGAACTTTGCAGCGTCTCCGGCCACCACGGCGGCCACCTCCAGGATGTCGGCCAGTGGCTGGCGGCCGGCCGGGGCAACCAGTAGCGGCTTCCTCATGTTCAGCAGACCACGCGCGTAACCAACCTGGCGCCGAACGCCGAGGGGACAGTCGGTTGGTGCACCCGCATCAGCACCGATAAGATGTGGGCAAGCGTCGACGAGTTTCGCGGTGAGGGAATAATCGGCGGATGTGAAGTCGCGGATGGTTCGGGAGAATGGATCCAGAATGTAGAGATCACTGGCAATAGCCCAGAAGTACGACCGTGTTCCATCCAGCAGTAGCTGGGGCTCGCCATCCCGGTTGTAGAGGGTCACCTGCCGCGGATGAGACTCCAGCGCTCTCTCGACAAGCGCCGCGGGAATGGATACCATGTCATCGACTACGCTGGCACCCGCTCCGTGGAGGATCTCCTGCGCCAGGGGGTGTTCGACGAAGACGCCGGTGTCGTCCAGGATCTGCAACGAGGCCTGATGAATGGTGGTCACGCTCTCTTCAGAGAGGGCAGAGAGACGTATTCGATGGTTCATGAGCTCCCCCTACAAGGAGACGCATCGGATATGGGCGGATCCGGGCGGAACCGAAGAAAGGGCCTCCCTCGTGGCTGACTCTCTCGTAAGTAACTGGGCTGGCCGAATCGGGTTGGAGGGGGCCGAAGAGGGAGATTCCTGGCTCCGCTGCAAAAAACGCACTCGCACGCTGAGGTTCCAGCTGGCAGCCGACACGAGCCGGATAAGCTGGACACCCGCGCCCCCGGGACTAGTCGTGGGGTGGATAGTTATGGGGTTCTGCTGTTGAGCTCCCCTCACCCCAACCCTCTCCCCCCGGGGGCGAGGGCTTCTTTCCGGAGGGATCGGCATAGACAATCGGCCCGGTGCGCCGGGGCGAGAGGATGTTGAGCGTCTCCACCGCCAGATCACCCAATACCCGCGCACCATGGACCATCTCTGGGGGGATGATCAGGACGCCTCCAGGGCCCACGGGAGCAGGACTGCCTGCTACGTCGAACTCGATCTCCCCGGACAGGACGACGACGGTCTGCTCTTCTGGATGTGAGTGGGCAGGAAAGACCGATCCTGGGGCGTAGGTGTAGCGCACCACAGTCACCCGCTCAGTGTCGACACGCTGCCGGCGGATGCCGGGTGACACAGACTCCGCCGGCAGATCTCGCCACCGCGTCACTCTTGGTTGGTCCAAAATGTCCATACCAGCTCCCTCCATTCCGAACCCCGCGATGCCACCCACCATTCACGTAACCAGACCGCGGTCCCTCAGCCACTTGACCATCTCCAGCAGGGCTTCGTCGTGCTGTCGCCGGACGTCTGCAGCCCGACCGGGAGGCCAATGGTAGAAGCCCTGGCCTGTCTTCGCTCCCAGCTCTCCCCGTGCCACTTTGTCCCGGATGAGGGGGCGAGGCTCCGTAGACCGGTCCAGATCAGGGAGCAGATAATTCTGAATCGCCTGGGTGAGATCGAGGCCGCCCAGATCAACTGTCTCCAGCAACCCGACCACCGGCAGGCGCAGACCGAAACTCAGCCTGGCGATGAGGTCCACGTCCTCCGGGGCGGCGATACCGTCGGCGACCATGGCAATCGCTTCTCGACGCATGGCGTGCTGCAGGCGATTCCCGATGAAGCCAGCAACGTCCCCTCTCACCAGCACAGGGTGCTTGCCAACCGCTTCGAGAAGCGCCGTGGTCCTCTCGACAGACCGGGCCGACGTGCAACGGCCGGGCATGACCTCCACGACCGGGATAATGTAAGGTGGATTCCAGAAGTGGGTGGCCAGGAACTGATCGGGTCGGCCCAGGCCAGCGGCCATGTCGACAACACGAAAACTGGACGTGGTGCTGGCGATGACCGTTCGTGGCGGGCAGTGCACCTCCAACCGCCGAAGGACCTCGCGCTTGACGTCAAGATCCTCAACGACGGCTTCCACGACGAAGCCGGCCCGGTTAGCAGCGCCAGCCAGGGTGTGCGCCGGCGTGATGCGTTCGGAGACCGCTTCAGCCTCGACCCCACCGACGAGGCCATGCTCACGACAGACCTCCGTAGCGGCCCTGATGCGAGGCATGGCATCTTCGAGGGCAGCAGGATCGGTGTCCGTGAGGGCAACCCGGAACCCGCTTTGGGCAAAGACTGCGGCGATGCCGCACCCCATCGTGCCGGCCCCAATGACTGCAATGTGGCTACATTCCATCCCACCCTCCCGGAAAGGGCATACCCTATCAGCGCCCGGCTGTCGTAGCCAGCGGTCTACCTGGCGCCGCTGCTGGGCCAGCTGGGCGAGGCTCCATCCGACGCCTCACTGGCCGTCGATGACCGGCACGACGCAGGTGGCACGTGGTTGGGTCTGCCCAGGTCCCACGATCGGCAGCCGTCGAGGGACCCAGATTACCACGGATGACGGCGAAGGACAAGGTCTCGCCATCCCCAGGGGTTCGATAGACGGGTGACCTACGCCAGGGGCCGAGGAAGATGACACCTCCAACGACGGAGTACGCGGAGCACTTACCGTTCTGTGGTCTCGTTTTTCTGTGCCTGCACGGCGGATCGCCGGGTCACAGACCCGGCTCGAGCTGGGGGGTTGTGGGGCCTCGCTCGAGCTAGGGGCCGGTGGGACCCGGCTCCAGCTGGGGGTCGGTGGGACCGAGCCCACCTGGGTGCTGTTTCTGGTCACAATCGGTGCGTTTCTTCGTCGCTGCGACCAATGGGCTTCCTGCGGCCCTGAGGATCACAAGGGCTGTGAGGTCACCGGAGGACCGCCGGGTCACAGACCCGGCTCGAGCTGGGGGGTTGTGGGGCCTCGCTCGAGCGGGGGGTCGGTGGGAGCCGGATCGCGCTGGGGGTCGGTTGGGCCCAGCTCCAGCTGGAGGTCTGTGGGCCTGGATCGCGCTGGGGACCGGTGGGGCCGAGCCCACCTGGGTGTTGTTTCTGGTCACGGTCGGCGCGTTTCTTCGCTGCAACCACTGCGCTTCCTGCGGCCCTCAGAATCACGAGGGCTGTGAGGTCACCGGAGGACCGCCGGGTCACAGACCCGGCTCGAGCTGGGGCCGGTAGGACTCGGCTCGAGCTGGGGGTCGGTGGGACCTGGCTCCAGTTGGGGACCGGTGGGGCCTGGATCGCGCTGGGGGTCGGTGGGACCGAGCCCACCTGGGTGTTGTTTCTGGTCACGGTCGGCGCGTTTCTTCGTCGCTGCGACCAATGGGCTTCCTGCGGCCCTCAGACTCACAAGGGCGGCCGTTGGGTCACCGGAGGACCGCCGGGTCACAGACCCGGCTCGAGCTGGGGGGTTGTGGGGCCTGGCTCGCGGTGGGGGCCGGTGGGACCCGGCTCGAGCTGGGGGGTTGTGGGGCCTCGCTCGAGCTAGGGGTCGGTGGGGCCTGGCTCGCGGTGGGAGCCGGTGGGACCCGGTTCGAGCTGGGGGTCGGTAGGACCCGGCTCGAGCTGAGTATGCTTGACACGACCTGGGGCGTCGGTATACTCGGTAGTGGCGATGAGGCGCGTTCTACCATCGAGACAGACGGAGCCGGGCCTCAGTCGCCCTGTTAGATCCATCACCCCTGTTGAGAAGCGCGGGTTCGCGACGGTGCTCACCAAGAGGGTCGTAGCTCTGACGGGACGGAGGCTTGCCTTGATCAAGGGGACCTGCATACTGGGTAGGGGTCAAGTCCACCTTATGTCGGCCCCTCCGGTCTACCCAACTGGTTCGCGCCGGATCTGGAGCTAACGGCCCGCGGGACGCCGACGGCGATGGTCCAGAACCGTTGTCCCGGGAAGACAACTGCACGGAGAGATGACGCGTATGACAGCGACAGGTCTGGAGAGACTTATGACGCAGATTTCCGATGTCCACAGGGTCAGAAGAGAGAGGATCCTGAACCTGCGGGCTGCGAACGAGACGATGACCTCCCGTGAGCGGGCTGAGAAAGCCATTCGTCACGAGGAGCCGGACCGGATCCCCATCGACATCTGGGTCACACCGGAGATTCGGAGGCGGATGATG
>SKLM01000300.1 GCA_007123205.1 Thermoflexales bacterium | reverse complement strand
CCCCTGCGCCGAACGTCTATCGAACGCATCCCGGATCGTCACAGAATCTTCACACCTCTCTGGTAGGATATGGTATTGAAGAACGGCAGGAGCTGTGCAGGTGGCGCTTCGGCGCTATCGAAAAGCTTCCATAAGGGTGGGGGTTCTGAGGTGGAGCTGTCCGGCGGGGCTTTGAAGAACCATTGAGTGCAGCATTGCTCTAGCGCAGTAGCCGCAGCGTGCAGTGATTCTATGGTTGAAGGACAAGTCACTGATCGTTTTCGGTGCTGCAGGTGTCCGGGTGCTTGTGCTGGGCATACTCGGCGTCAGCTATGCCTACGCACAGGGCCCGGAGCCGCCGGCCGAGGGCCGACATCTCTTCGGTACAGAAGGTTTCCCCGGCGGCTGGCTGCTGGACCACGTCCGCTCTCGGAGGGCGATTCGGGGCGGGTGCGCCCTCGCAGAGGCGACCGCTCGGGTCACTGGGCTGAGCGAGGACAAGGTTGGAGCCACCCTCAGGGAAGGGCAGACCTTCGCCGAGATCGCCCAAGGTGAGGGCGTCGATCTTCAAGACGTCGTGGACGCTGTGATGGCCGAACAGGAGGCCCGGCTGCAGCCGGACGTGGAGACTGGTCGGCTGACCGAAGAGTAGACGGAGCAGATGTTGGCGGACACCGAGGCGCGGCTCTCGGCGCAGGTTGACAGGGCCTGCGAGGCGGCCTGTTGGGCGGGCGCCCCTGGGGAGGCGGTCTCGTGAGACGGTCTGGGTCGGAGTCGCGGATGGAAGCCATCGGACAGGGGGTGGTGGCAGGTCACTTGGGCGACGAGCAAGGAGAGTGGCTGCGTGAGGGATTTGAGGAAGAGTATCTTCGCGGGATGCGGTATGTACTCGTATGCGCTAGTATGCCTTGGTCTGCCCCACGAATTGAGGCGCTAAACCACTTCGACCCAGCTTGTCTCTCAGCTGTCGGTGCACTACAATCCTGGTGGCCCCCGTCGACCCACCGTCGAAGGCGTCAGAGGAGGGCAGCGTCGCATGTCACGGTGCCGTAGCCCTGCCGTGGGCCGACGGGAGATAGATATCCATACAGGAGGTGGCCACGTGTCTAGAACCAAAGTGAAACTGCCAGAAGAAACCACGCGAGTTCTCACCCAGTTGACTGGTGAGGCGCGCTCAGATACGGCCTTGTTACTGCTGATACGAGACTACGCGCGTTACGAATTGGCTGAGATCGACGCTGAGCTCGGCCGGTATGAGAAGAAGTACGGAACTACTTTCGACGCCTACAAGGAGCTGTGGGAGACGGAGGATCGGGAGGAGCACTACACCTACGAGGCTGAACAGGATTACCTGGAATGGGAAGCTCTGATCACGAGGCGCCAGCGACTGGAGGAGAACCTGGGGTGGCTTCCTTGACGACGAGCGAACTGCTCCACGGGCTTCGACAGGCGTGCTACGGCTCCTCCCTGGTCGAGTGCGTTGAAGAGCCGGCGATAGATTTCGATGTTCTCAAGGCCCGGGTCCATCTGACGATTCCCGACACCTTTATCAGCGTCTTCTACAACGTTGCCACTGAGAAGACAGCACTTGCGTTGGTACAGGAGAAGCGACGCACTTACGGAGCCGATAACGCGAAGATGGGTTGGCCCGAGCACCCGTTCAATGACCCAGAGCAGTACCAGCCTTGTAGGCCGGTGCTCTTCGATGAGTTCTTGACTGTGGTCGAGAACCGGCTTGCTGCTACTTAGCCAATCCGCTTGTGATGGCACTTAAAGAGCCACGAGGCCAGGGGGCGATGATGTTCGATGATCCGAGAGGGCCTATAGAGCACTTCTCGTGGGGTAGGTTTACGATCTGCGGAGAGCACCACTCCACGGGTGCCGGTGTCGGCAAGGACATCCGCCTGGTCGGGGCCGGGGTATCGCCCTGGCGGGAGCGCAGGGGCCACAAGCTGAAGAGGTCGATGATCACCGGCGTCTACGACCAGGACGTCGACATCCTGGTCGTTGGCACCGGCGTGCACGGCGCCATTAGGTGTCCAGACAGGGTGAAGGACGCCATCCGGGAACACGGCATCGCTGAGCTGATCCTCCAGCCTACTCCCCAGGCCTGCGCTACCTACAATGAGCTCTTCCGTCAGGGTAAGGGAGTGGCGCTGCTCGCTCACGGCACGTGCTGACTTGGACGTTGATCGTCTGATCTGAAGAGGCACTACAGACCGACTGTCACTCGCCGGACCGCACTGTGCCTTGCACTCACCCCGCTTGCGGAGCTAGGCCGGCGTCCTCGAAGTGCGAGGTACCTCCCTCGTTGTTGAAACGCATCCGTCCTGATTGTGCTGACCCATCCTGACCAGGCCGCCATTCCGAGGGCACCTGAGCACCGTGGAGCAAAGCGGCGAAATCTCGCCCCTTCGCTGCGATACAGATCCGAACTCGACGGCCTCCTTGCCTTCGGCAAGCGGACGCGATCTGCACACGTCTTTCACCACGCCTTCATCATATCTTCACGAACAGCTGGTATAGTCCAAGTGTTAGCTTAAGCTGCCCGTTCCTTTGGGAAGGGGCCGAGAATTGAGGAGGTTGGTATGTCAAGACGCAGAGCACTGTATGCAGTACTCGGAGGTGCGGTCGCACTGGTTCTGTTGTTCGGGGGGCTTGGCGTGTCCGTCGTCTCCGCTCAGGAGCCGGCACCAGGGGATGCCCCTGGCTGCGGGGTCTGGGGTTGGGCGCGGGGCTTCCTGGGCTTCGGGCGCGCGGGCCAGCTGCCGCTTTTCGACACAGCGGCCGACGTGCTGGGATTGACGCCCGTGGAGCTCTTCTCCGAAATGCACGCGGGCAAGACGATCGAAGAGGTCGCCGAGGCGCAGGGCGTCGAGGTGGACGCGCTCCGGGAAGCCCTGAATGAGACCCGAGACGAGGCCATGCGCGATGCCATCGCGGAGGCCGTCGAGGAGGGCGAGATGAGCCAGGAACAGGCGGACTGGCTACTGGAGGGCATAGACCAGGGCTTCATCCCCCACGGACGGGTGTTCGTCCACGGGTTTGGCCAGCGGATGCATAGGGGCCCTTCCCGCGGCGGATTCTGGGGTCGGTAGGCACGGTGATTCCCTGCAGTGCTGACCTGCTTCATGCCATCGCGGCACTGTAGGGCCATCGGCTCCGCGGCCGGTTGAGGAAGCCGGCTGCGTCATCGGGGAGCGAGGCTGCGGCCTTGCTCCCCTGTTCCTCTCCGTCTCCAGCCACCCCGCAGGAAATCGGACGAAGCCTCACACAGGGATCTCCACCGGATCTTCAAGCAATCTTCACGAAATCTTCACGGGGTTCTGGTATAGTTTGAGCGGCAGCAGGCCTCCGGGAGGAGGCTGACGGCTTCCGTTATCCGGACTCGTCGCGAGGGGGGAGAACCAGGATGATATCCAAGAACAGGGTTCTGTTGGCCGATCGCGACGTCGATGCCGCGACGTCGACCCGGGACTACCTGGAGAAAGATGGATACATCGTGTTCGTCGCCTACGATGGCCCGAGAGGTGTAGCCATGGCACGTCGCGAGCGAGCGGCCGTTCTTCTGCTGCATCCATCCCTGTTGAAGGCAGAGGGCGTTGACCTCGACCACATCTGGTATGGAGAGCCCCAAGTGGCGGTGATCCTCCTCGGCGCAGAGGTCGCCAGACAGGAGCAGTCTATGGGTGTGGCTGGGGGGTGCAGCGACATAGACAGGAGTGACGGCGGTGCGGGAGAGCCGCGTCGTCCGACCCAGGTGCTGGCCCGGGTCAGGCCGGCACTGAGGGAGGTCCGTCGCGAGGTCAAGCAGAGAACAACGAAGATGCGCTTTGGGCATCTGGTGATCGACCGGTTTCGCCATGAGGTGCGTGTGGGAGACAGGATCGTCCATCTGACTCCAGCCGAGTTCCGGTTGCTGGACACGCTGGCCAGCGAAGCGGGGCGGGCGTTCACCCGGATGGAGCTTCTGGGGCGGGTGTGCGGGCAGGACTATGAGGGCCTGGAACGGACGATCGACACCCACGTGAAGAACTTGCGAGCCAAGATCGAGCCGAACCCGGCCGACCCGACGTACATTGAGACGGTGTATGGGGTCGGGTATCGGTTTGCGACAGATCGATCGAATGGTGCGCCGCGGATCTGCGAGGACGCTGGTGTAAGACGCTGATCTGCATCAGGCCGTCACCTTATGTTCATGAAGAGGCAGAAGAGATGAGAGCGAATGACAACGTCTGGTTATCCATCATCGCCGCCCTCGTGGTGCTCATTGTCAGCATCAGCTGTACCGGTGCCCACGTCCCGGCTGTCGATGTGGGTGGCGGGCCGCAGGAGGATGATCCCGACGCAACGGTGGCATCGCCCGTGGTGACACCCCTGTCTCAGGAGTTCGACGAGGCTCAGGCACTCGATGCGCTGGAGACCCAGATTGTCGCGGTGTATCAGGCGGTGAGCCCGTCCGTCGTCAACATTACCAGCGTCAGCTACCTTGCCAACAGGTTCATGCGGGCGGTCCCACAAGAAGGAACCGGGTCAGGCTTTGTCTACGATGGGGAGGGGCACATCGTCACCAACTACCACGTGATCGAGAACGCGGAGCAGCTGCTGGTCACGCTTGCCAGCGGTCAGGAGTACGAGGTGGATGTTGTGGGTACGGATCCCGCCACCGACCTGGCTGTGCTTCGCATCGCGGACACCGAGGTGACCCTACCCGACCCCATTGCCCTGACTGATTCCGATCAGTTACAGGTAGGGCAGTTCGTGCTTGCCATCGGCAACCCCTTTGGGCTGGAACGAACCCTGACCACCGGTGTGGTCAGCGCCCTGGGGAGAGTCATCAAAGGATCTGAGGGACACTTCATCGGCGAGGCCATCCAGACCGATGCCGCGATCAACCCCGGTAACTCGGGTGGCCCGCTGCTCGACTTGAGTGGGCGCGTCATCGGCGTCACTTCACAGATCATCAGCGCCAGCGGTACGTCGTCCGGTGTTGGGTTTGCCGTCTCGTCCAATATCGTACGGGCGGTGGTACCGGAATTGATATCCATTGGATACTACCCCCACCCCTGGCTGGGCGCGGAAACGCTGGATCTGACGCCCGGCGTCGCAGACCTGTTCCGGGAAGCAGGGATGATCCTCCCGGTCGATGCGGGTGTGCTGGTGACGGCTGTGGTTGATGATGGCCCCGCGGACGAGGCCGGCGTGAGGGGGAGCACCGACATCGTGCGTATTGGGCGCTACCAGATCCCTGTGGGCGGCGATGTCATCATCGGCGTCGATGGCGAACCGGTCGGCGACATGCAGCAACTGACGATTTACCTGGGTACCCAGACCACTGTCGGTGCCACCGTTGAGCTGACCATTGTCCGGCAGGGCGAGACGCAGGTGGTGCCATTGACGTTGGGCGAGCGGCCGCAAACCCAAGACTGAAGCACAGGACGCAGGGGTAACGCGGCCATCGATGAGCGAGCACCGGGTGCAAGGCGCACAAGGTATCAAGTCTCGAGAGGGAGTTTGAGGATGAACGGAACGAGAATCGGGTTGATTGCCATCATCGTTGTCGCGTTGATCGGCAGCGGCTATCTTGCCTATACACGCACCCGGGGCGCTCAGGCACAGGAGCCGGACGAGCCAGCGCTGCATACTGCGACGGTGACCCGGGGCAATATCGTCCTGACTGCGGGTGGCAGCGGCGAGCTTGTACCGGCACGGGAGTTGGATCTTTCCTTCCGCACGGGCGGATACCTGGCGGAGGTGTTGGTGGAGACGGGCGACGGAGTAGCGGAAGGCGACCTGCTGGCCAGCCTCACGACCGATGAGCTGGAGCAGGCACTGGCCGAGGCCGAGCTCGAGCTACGGATCGCCCAGCTCGAGCTGGCGGAGGTCCGAGACGGGCCCAGCGAGGTGGCGCTGGTCGCTGCTGAGACCAGGCTGCGGAACGCTCAGCTCCAGTTGACAGGGGCCTACAATGCTTACCAGGAGACCGCGGAAGCCACAGAGGACCGCACGGTCGAGGCGGCGAAGGAGAGCTTCGACTGGT
>SKLM01000296.1 GCA_007123205.1 Thermoflexales bacterium | reverse complement strand
GGCGGCGCTGGGCGGAATTACCCCCCACCCCATTGCCAACTGCCCCGACGGCACGCTCGAACTCGACGACATCGAAGGCGCGATTCGTCCGGACAACGTTCACTTTCCGATTACCCAGTTGGTGTGCCTGGAGAGTACACACAGTACCTGTCACGGCACGCCCCTCCCGCTGGGATACATGGAGCAGGTTGCCGAGCTCGCTCGGGCGCGGGGGCTGAGGATTCATCTGGACGGCGCGCGAGTCTTCAACGCAGCAACGGCGCTGGGCGTCGACGTGATTGACATCGCCCGCTATGTGGATTCCGTCACATTCTGTCTGTCCAAGGGGCTGTGCGCACCGGTGGGATCGATGGTGTGCGGCAGTGCCGAGTTCGTAGCCGCAGCACGACGCGCGCGGAAGGTGGTGGGCGGTGGCACGCGACAGGCCGGGATCCTCGCCGCTGCCGGCAGCGTCGCCCTGGAGCAAATGACGGATCGGCTGGGCGACGACCACGTCCGCGCCCAGCGGCTGGGACAGGGTATCGGGAGCATTGCGGGTATCGACGTAGGACCAGTGACGACGAACATGGTCTACTTCCGGGTCACTGACCGCGTCCCGAAGTCACCCGAGGCCGTAGCATCAGAGCTGGCCAGCCGGGGCGTGTTATTCTACGCCCGGGGAGGTGGTCTCTTCCGGGCCGTGACTCACTACTGGATAGACGACACCCATATCGAAACGGCCATCCAGGTGCTGGAGGACGTCGTGTCCTAGCCTGTGCGTCTGTCGTGAGGTGCCCTCACGGATCCTGATCCAGACCTTCCGCCACTGGCCCGCTCCAGGATGCTCAGTGCCGGTGGCAGTCAGAGCTCCCGGGTACGGTCCTCACGAGCCTGACCTTAGCAGGATGCGCCCGACCAGGCGCGACGGCTCACGCATCAGGGCTGGACCGAGCCCGAGAGACGGAACGACCCTGCTTGGATGGGAGCCCGTGCTCAACCCCTCCATCCAGGGCGTCGACCCGGCCCTGGTTGGCACGGCAATTGACAACGCCCGTTCCGCGTGTTATACTCCCGCATATGGGCCGTTAGCTCAGTTGGTAGAGCAGGGGCCTTTTAAGCCCAGGGTCGCGGGTTCGAATCCTGCACGGCCCATGTATCCCGCAAGATCGACCCTAGGGGCCGACCGCGCACCGTTCTGAGAACCGTTGATGATCCTGCCCATATGCGTGCACGCAATCCGATGATGACCATCTTCACGGGACTTTCGGGGATCATCAAAGCGCTCTTCCCCAGGTCGGCCTGCTGGGGCTCCCACGTCTGCCCTGCCCGCTGATTCCCTTCGACCATGTCAGAACAGCTGAGCTTGTTTGGCTCTACCCTCGCCGAGCCCTACACCGTCAGCCAGCTGACTGGGCATATTCGGCGGCTTATCGACCAGGACCCGGAGCTCCGGGACGTATGGCTCGAAGGAGAGGTCGCCGATTTCACCCGTGCCGCCTCAGGCCACTGTTACTTCACCCTCCGAGACGCCGACGCCCAGATTCGATGCGTCATGTGGCGAAACCGTGCCGATCTTCAGGACTCGTTGCCGAGGGACGGAGACCAGGTCCTGAGTCACGGGTACGTCAGCGTGTACGAGGTACGAGGCCTCTACCAGCTGTACGTCGACCAGATTCGGCCCGCCGGAGCGGGCGCCCTGTACGAGCAGTTCGAGCGCCTGAAGGCCCGATTGGAGAGCGAAGGCCTATTTGCGCCGGAGCGGAAGCGACCACTGCCCCTCTTCCCCCTCCGTATTGGTGTCGTCACGTCCCGGACAGCCGCGGCCTTGAGAGATGTCCTCAACGTCCTCAGTCGCCGCTTCCCGCTGGCCGAGGTCGTGCTTTCCCCCACCCTGGTGCAGGGTGAAGGGGCACCCCCGCAGATCGTGGCTGCCATCGAGACATTGAATCAGCGCGCCGACGTGGACGTCATCATCGTTACACGCGGTGGTGGGAGCCTAGAGGAGCTGTGGGCTTTCAACGACGAGAGAGTGGCGCGAGCGGTCGCCGCCTCCCGGACCCCTGTCGTCTGCGGGGTCGGCCACGAGACGGACTTCTCCCTTGCAGATTTCGCCGCTGATCTGCGCGCACCTACGCCGTCAGCTGCCGCCGAAATGGTGGTCCCGGATCAAACGGAGATCCAGAATCAAGTCAACGAGCGCGCGGTGGCACTGACCGCCGCTCTGCAGCGTATGCTAGACGCGCATCGGTGGCGTCTGGTCGAGCAACTCCGCGGGCTCAGACTCCTCTCTCCCGTTGCGCAGTTGGTCCAGGCTCGTCAGCGCGTGGATGACCTCACGGAACGGGCTGCGAGAGCCATTCGCCACGAGCTCAGCGTCCGGCGCCAGCTCGTGGACGGACAGCAGGCACAACTGGCCGGGGTGAGCCCTTTCGCCACGTTGGAACGAGGATACGCGGTCGTGCGATCCCAGGAGTCAGGCACCGTGATAACCTCGATCCTTCAGGTCGCATCGGGCCATCGGCTCGATGTCCGGGTCGCCGACGGGGACTTCGAGGCGGAGACGGTATGACGTCCCGGGTCATCCACCGCATCCATGGGACCAGCGCCCCGGGGGTGCGGGTTCGTTGCACGTTGTAGGTTGCACGTAGCAGGTTGCACGTTACAGGTTGCACGTTACAGGTTCGAGGAGTGTTAGCAGGTTGCAGGTTCAACGTTCAACGTTCAACCTGCAACTTGTGAAAGGGAGGCCTTATGTCTGATATCGCCGTAGAGACCATCTATTTTGACGCTCCCGGGCCGCAGAACACGGCCCGAACTCTGGAGGTCGCCAGGCGTCGGGCTGAGGAAATGGACGTCGAGGCGATACTGGTCGCCAGCACCCGGGGGTGGACAGGGGTCCAAGCCGCTGAGCTGTTCCAGGGCCGACACGTCGTCGTGGTATCCCACTCCACCGGCTTCGTGGAGCCGAACGTGCAGGAGCTGACGGAGGAGAACCGGACCAGAATCGAGGCTGCCGGTGCCACCATCCTCACCGTCCAACACGCTTTCGGCGGTGTCAACCGCGGGGTGCGCACCCGCCTGGGAACCTACCTCACAGACGAGATCATAGCCTACACCCTGCGCACGTTTGGCGAGGGGACGAAGGTCTGCGTCGAAATCTCCCTTATGGCAGCTGACGCCGGCTTGGTGAGAGCTGGGGAACCCTGTATCGCCATCGCGGGTTCGGGACGGGGTGCCGATACGGCTATCGCCCTGACGCCGGTCAACGCCCAGCAGTTCTTCGATCTGCGGGTTATGGAGATCCTGGCCAAGCCCCGACTGGCCTAAAGGAGGCAGAAGTGGTCAGTGACATTGGCGATCTATCGTTTGAGGAAGCCTTCGCTGAGTTAGAACGAACGGTGGCTTGCCTCGAGGAAGGCGGACTCTCATTGGAGGAGAGCCTCCGGCTCTTCGAGCGGGGCCAAGCGTTGGCCGCCCACTGCGGCCGGCAACTCGATGAGGCTGAGCTCAAAGTGAAGGAGATAACCCAGGAGGGCGAGATCCCTCTAGATGTCGAAAGGTAGATTGCGCGCCGCCGGCCCAGCGAGTGCTATCTACCGGCGAACCAATGCAACCATCAGCCGAAGCTCCTCAGTCTTCATCAGTAGAGCCGTCAGCAGATAGATAATAAGTCCGAGCACCACACCGCCACCGCCCCGAACCAGCGGACCTGAGTTCGGCACTGCGGCTTGCCATCCCACCAGCGCGACCAACATAGCCGTGGCTGCCACGCCGCTCTTGCCGATCAGCTCTGCGATCCGCCACCCTCTGATACCGCCCATTCGCCGACGGATGAGAAACAGCAGCACCCCGAACTCCAACAGTGTGGCAATGGCGTTGGCCAGCGCTAATCCGCCGAAGGGCTGCAGCCCTGCCGAGGCGAAGCCCAGGGGCAGGGTCAAGCTCAGCGCGATGTTCACCCCCATCGCCACCACTCCGACGCACACCGGTGTGACCGTGTCGTGGAGGGCGTAGAAGGCACGGGCGACGATCTCCAGACCGGCGTGCCCGACCAGACCCAGCGCCAGGAAGATCAGAGCCCAGGACACAGCCGTAGTCGATGCGGCCCCAAACGCACCTCGCTCGAACAGAAGGCTCACCAGAGGTTGGCCCAGGATGACTAACCCTACCGTGGCCGGAATGCTGAGAAAGAAGATCCCTCTCAACGTGGAGGACAACATCTGACGCATGTCATCCCGTTCTCCTCGCGCCGCCTGCTCGGCAAACGTCGGAAAGGCCACCGTCCCCACAGCCTGGGCAAAGACGCCCTGTGGCAGCATCATCAGCATCCACGCATAGTTGATCGCAGAGACGGCGCCCTCTCCCATTCCTGTGGCCAGACTGTTAATCACTACCAGATTGAGTTGCGCGACGGCAGTACCCACGACCCGAGGGCCCATGAGCCGGCCCACCTCGCGCACGCTCGGACTCGACAGACCCAGGACCGGGGCATACCGGGCCCCGTGCCGTAGCAGCTGAGGGATCTGAACTAGCAGATGGAGCACTGAGCCCGCGACCGCGCCAATGGCCATTCCGTACACCCCAAGCCTGGGCCCGAGGACCACCGCACCACCGATAATGCCCAGATTGTAGATTGAGGGAGCCACAGCAGGAAGAAGGAAATGCTGCTGGGCGTTCAAAACACTGGTTACCACACCGCTCAACGCGAAGACCACAGGGGTGATCAGCAACAGCCGGAGCAGACGGACCGTCAGTGCCTGCAGCGACGGATCAAACCCCGGTGCGATCAGCGTACGCACCAAAGTGGGGGCCAGGATTGCGATAGCCCCCACGATGATCGTCATCCCCATCAAGGTCAGGTTGATCACAGCCGACGCCAGCTGCCATGCCCCAGCGCGATCTTCGCCAGCGAGATGGTCGGCGAAGGTGGGGATGAAGGCCGAACCGAGGGATCCTCCAGCGATGATCAGGAAAGCCGTCTCCGAGATGCGGCTCGCCGCCATATAGGCATCCACCTCGGCGCCGGCTCCGAACAGGACCCCGATGACCATCTGGCGCCCGAGCCCCAGGACACGGCTGACGACGAACAGCGCCATGACCAGGCCAGCCGCCCTGGCTATTTGGCGTCCGCCTCTGCTCACCTGACCGCCTGACAGCGACTGAGGACCGGTGGATGGTGCATCGGCCCTGTCACGCGCAGAGGGCCGGGGTTGTACACCCCGGCCCTCGCCAAAAGGAGGAGAAGAAGAGAAACCGCCCCTGACTCGTGTGAAATGATACCATATGGGGTGCCGGGGTGCTTGACGTCAACCTTACGCTTCCCTGACGCAGCCCTTCCACCAACCGCCGGCCCGCGGTGTACATCCGCCGGATGGATGTATGGGACCGATATCGCAGCCAGAACAGACATAAGCCCGTGAGTGAGGGAGCCCCACGAACGGGTGGGGCCAACGGATAGAATCGCCACGATCTGAGGGGACTACGAAGAGATCCGCTTCACCCTGGCACCGAGTGAGATCAGTTTGTCCTCAATTCGCTCGTAACCACGGTCAATCTGCTGGATGTTGCGAATCAGGCTTTGCCCTTCAGCACATAGAGCCGCAATCAGAAGCGCCATGCCGGCCCGGATGTCCGGGCTGCTGACCTCCTCACCGTGCAGCGGCGACGGCCCCTGAACCACACATCGATGCGGATCGCAGAGGATGATCCGGGCGCCCATGGCGATCAGCTGGTCGACGAAGTAGAGGCGGCTCTCAAACATCTTCTCGTGCACCAAGACGGTTCCCTCGGCTTGAGAGGCCAATACGATAGCGATACTCATCAAGTCAGCCGGGAACGCGGGCCAGGGAGCGTCCTTGACAGTGGGAATCGCCCCTCCCACATCCGGTGTGACCACCAGAGACTGCTCAGCGGGCACAAACACGTCCTCCCCCTGAACCTCGAACCGAACACCCAGGCGATCAAAGACCAGCGAGACCATCCTCAGGTGCTGTGGAGCAGCCCCCTTGATCAACAGCTCGCCTCCGGTCACCGCGGCCAGGGCGAT
>SKLM01000031.1 GCA_007123205.1 Thermoflexales bacterium | reverse complement strand
GCTCAGCGTGCGCCAGAAAGGGCTCCAGCCGGTGTTCTATCACCACCACCGTGACGCCGTGCTCGCGCTGAAGCTGCACCAACGCCTGGACGACCGCCTGGGTTCCCGCCTGGTCGAGATTTGCCGTGGGCTCATCCAGGACTAGGACCTCCGGGCGCATGGACAGACTCGCCGCGATGGCCACCCGCTGCTGCTCCCCTCCCGACAGGCGGCGCACCGACCGCCCGCGGAGATGGGTGCAGCCGGACGCTTCCAGGCCGTAGGTCACCCTCTCCGCCACCTCCTCCGCCGGCAGGCCCAGGTTGCGCGGGCCGAACGCCACCTCATCCTCCACCGCCGCGTTGAAAAGCTGGGTGCTGGGGTTCTGGAAGACCAGGCCCACCTGGGTGGCCAGCTCAGACACGGAATGACGAGCCGGACTCAACCCTGCCACCGCGATATGGCCCTGGATCTCGACCGGAACCGGCACCTCCTCGCGATGCAGCAGACCCAGCAGAGCGTGTGCCAACGTGCTCTTGCCGCTGCCCGATGGTCCCCCGATCAGCACGAACCCGCCCGGCCCAATGGACAGATCCACGTCGGTCAGGGCAGCCCCGTCGGGATACCTGACGCGGAGGCCCCTCACGTCGATGATGGGCGGTCCCACGGTCGCTACCTCCACCGGGTCTCCCAGTCCCGAAGCCATTCGATGGTCGAGCGGATCCTCCAGCGACGGAAATCGGAGACGACGCGATCGAACCGATCGTCGGCGATCTCCGCTGCCCTCCGCTCCAGATCCTCGAGTCGATCCTGACAGAGGGCCCGCTGGGCCCCCAGGAGCGAAGCGACCCCTTCCAGCCCCAATCTGTCGAAGAAGTAGAGCTTGGCCAGAAACTCCACACGGATATCCCGAACCGCCGGCACAGGCTCTCGCACCCATCCCAGGAAGCCATCTCGTCCAACCGGGGTGATGGCATAGACTTTGCGCGGAGGATAGCTCGACTCGTCCAAGTCGGCCTCCACCTGACCGCTATCCTCCAGGCCCTTCAGGGTCCCGTAGACGTTGCTCATCCCCATGTACCAGATCCGGCCCAGCGCCTCATCAGCACGCTGATGTAGCGCATACCCGTGGGCGGGGCCCTCCATCAGAAATCCCAGCAGCGCCCGCTCCATAGGGAATGACGACGGATAGCTCATTCCGCACCGACCCTACTCATGACCTGTATATTCACCATGTGAGCATTATACACCCTTGTGGCAAGAGCACAAGCGGGGTCCAGCCACGACCCGCTGCCACCGGTTGCCGACGGGGACCTGGCCCTTCCCCTCGCCCAGAAGCTCCTCCTTGTGTGGTCAGCTCGCACCAGCCAGGTCTGCCCGTGCCCGCCACCTAGCTCCCGGCACAGCCGGCCGCGTCGTCTCCCCCGCCCACCAGGCCCATCTGTTGCACACGGCCATGGCGATGATATAATACCGGGATCAGGAGATTGAGAATGGGGACTGGAAGACTCTATCGCACGGACGGCATCGTCATCCACCGGCGCAGCCAGGGGGAGGCCGACCGCGTGCTCCGCCTCTGCACCCCGTCAGGCAAGGTCGACGTTCTGGCCAAGGGGGCCCGCAAGCTGCGCAGCCGTAAGGCCGGGCACATCGAGCTCTTCTGCCGCTCCAGCTTCGTGCTCTCCCGCGTCCCGAACTACTGGGACATCATCAGCCAAGCCGAGACCATCGAACCCCATTCGCGCTTGCAGAGCGACCTGTTGCGGGGGACTTACGCCCGCTACGCCGTCGAGCTCCTGGATCGCTTCTTCGCCGAGGGTCAGGGAGAAGCGGCTCTCTACGATTTACTAAACCACACCCTCTCCTGGCTGTGTGAAGCCGACGACGAGGGACTCGACCTGGTGGCGCGTTTCTACGAGCAGCACCTTCTGGGGCTGGCCGGGTTCCGTCCGGAGCTCTTCCGCTGCGTCGGGGAGCACGGGACATCTGAGCCGCTCCGGGTGACGAAACCCGAGCTATGCCGGCGTCCTTTCGGCTTCGACCCAGAGCGTGGCGGCGTCCTGTGCCCTGACTGCTACCAAGCAGATCGGCGCAGGCCGGACGTGGTCGCGCTGTCACCGCGGGCCCTTCACCTTCTGCGGGCCTGCCAGGTTCACTCCTACAGCAAACTGATGTCCCAAGCTGTCCCGAACGGTCTCCACCGGGAGTTGGAGCGCGCCATGCACCACTACGTGACGTACCATCTCGGGCACAACGTCAGGGCGGCCGCCTTTCTGCACCAGATCAGACGTGGGCGATAGGAGCCACATGGTGGCGCGCTATACGAAGGCGGGCGCCGATGGCACGCGACTGGGGCCGCCGCTCTCCGATCAGAGAGCAACTGGGTCAGGTCCATCTGGCCCTGAGCCTATGGACGGGACCGGGTGGTTTTCAGATCTGGATAGCGCTGCGGGGCCGGGCCGCTACGGGAACGCAGAACCAATGGTGCACTGGGAGCACACTCTCGTGAGCGCACCCGGTAGCCTCTTGAACTGGGACCAGAGGCACGACGTGACCCTCAGCGGCGCTTGGTTCAGGATAGCCCAGCCGGTGTCTAGAGCCGGACAGCGTCATGGTCGAGGGGGACCGTGCCACCGCAGCCAGCTTCGGGGTCGCGGCTCTCAGTACCCACACCAGGGCAAGACCCCAGAGCCGTACATTCGGCGTCCCCTTGTTTTCGCCTGCGTCAACGGAGTGCCGCGACCCAACGGAGGCGCGGACCATGGCCGTTAAGGAGGAATCTCATCAGCGTGGATAAGAGACCACTGACCTTCCAAGAGGTCGTACTACGCCTGCAGGACTACTGGGCTGACTACGGCTGTCTGATCTGGCAGCCCTACAGTGAGAAGCTCGGCGCTGGAACGATGAACCCGGCCACGGTCCTGCGCGTCCTGGGACCGGAGCCCTGGAAGGTCGCTTACGTCGAGCCTTCCTATCGCCCCGACGACGGGCGCTTCGGCGATAATCCCAACCGTATGCAGATGCATACCCAATTCCAGGTGATCCTCAAGCCCGAGCCCGGCAATCCTCAGGAGGTCTACCTGGAGAGTCTACACGCGTTGGGCATCCGTCGGGAGGAGCACGACATCCGCTTCGTCGAGGATAACTGGAAGCATCCGGCCCTGGGGGCCTTCGGCCTGGGCTGGGAGGTCTGGTTGGACGGCCTGGAGATCACTCAGTACACCTACTTCCAGCAGTGTGGTGGCTTCTCCCTGGACCCCATCTCCGTGGAGCTAACGTACGGCCTGGAGCGCATCGTGATGTTCCTCCAGAACGTGCGCTCCGTCTGGGACATCGATTGGGACGGTCAGCACACGTACGGGGAGATCTATTTGCGACCGGAGATTGAGCACTGCCATTACGCCTTCAACCATGCCGACGTCGATCGCCTGGCGCAGATGTACGAGCTTTTCGAGAGGGAGGGACGTCGCTGCCTCGACGAGGGCCTGGTGATTCCCGCCCACGATTACGTCCTGCGCTGCTCCCACACCTTTAACCTCCTGGACACTCGGGGCGCCATCGGGGTCACGGAGCGCGCCACCTACTTCCGCCGGATGCGAGCTCGGTTCTTGGAGGTGGCAGAGGCATATGTCGAGCAACGCGAACAGTCGCGCCACCCCTGGCTGAAGGACGCGCCGCCGGGCGAGGGTGCTGCTACGCTGGAACCCATCATGGCTGCCCCATCCAGTAGTAGGGCGACCTCGTCTTCCGGACCCGGCCGACCGGCCACCCTCCTGCTCGAGATTGGGACGGAGGAATTGCCCGCCGGTGACCTGACCCGTGCGATGGCTCAGTTGCAGGAAACGGTACCGGAGACCCTCGATGGCGCCAGACTCGACCATGGGGAGCTACACGTGCTCGGGACACCGCGTCGGCTCTCGCTCCTGGTCGAGGACCTGGCCCCGCGCCAACGATCCGTCGAAGAGCTGATCAAGGGTCCGCCGGCTCGCATCGCGTTCGACGCCGGTGGCCGCCCCACCAAGGCCGCTGAGGGCTTCGCCCGCAGCCAGGGAGCGGACCTGGGCGACCTGACCGTCAGAGACCTGGACGGGGGGGAGTACGTGGTCGTTGTGCGCCGCGAGGAGGGACAGTCCACCCTGACCGTGCTTCCGGACCTCTTGACCGAGCTGATCGCCGGCCTTCGCTTCGCGCAGAGCATGCGTTGGAACGAGACTCACGTCACCTTTTCCCGCCCCATCCGCTGGCTGGTGGCATTGTTCGGCGACACCGTGGTCCCCTGGGAATACGCCGCCGTCGCTGCCGGCCGCACCAGCCGTGGGCCCCGCCCCGCGGGATCGCCTCTCTTCGAAGTCCCCGACGCCGCCGACTATCTGGCTCTTCTCGACGCGCAGAGCATCGTCGCGGACCCCGAGGCCCGCCGGATGCGGATCGAAGAGGAAACGAAAGCCCTGGCCGGGAGCGTGGGCGGACATGTCCCCGACGATTCCGACCTCCTGTGGGAGGTCACCCACCTGGTGGAGCAACCCACCCTGTTTCTGGGCCAGTTCGAGGAGGCCTACCTGACCCTGCCCGCCGAGGTCCTGGTCGCGGTGATGAAGAAGCACCAGAGGACCTTTCCCGTGCTCGACGATGCCGGTGCGATGCTCCCCTGCTTCGTGGCGGTCCGCAACGGCGGGGACGCGTATCTGGACGTCGTCCGCCGAGGGAACGAAGAGGTGATCCGGGCCCGCTTTGCCGATGCCCAGTACTTCTACGAGGAGGACACGAAGCGCCCCCTCGAGGACTTCGTGCCGCGCCTGGACACGCTGACCTTCCAGGAAACGCTGGGCTCGATGCTGGATAAGACGCGGCGGATCGAGCAGCTGGTGCGCGACCTGGCCCCCATGGTGGACCTGGATGCTGAGACCATCGAGTTGGCCGTGCGTGCGGCCCACCTGTGCAAGGCGGACCTGGCGACGCAGATGGTCGTGGAGCATACCAGCTTGCAGGGGGTGATGGGGTGCGAGTACGCTCTGCAGTCCGGCGAAGCACCCGAAGTTGCGCAAGCGGTGTTCGAGCACTACCTGCCGCGCTCGGCTGACGATCCCCCTCCCGACAACAGGATCGGCCTGACGGTCGGGCTGGCCGATAGATTGGACAGCCTTATCGGTCTGTTCACCATCGGCCTCATCCCGACCGGGTCGGCCGACCCCTATGGCCTGCGGCGCGACGCCCTGGGGATCGTCCAGAACCTGCTGGCCCACGAGATCTCACTCTCCATCCGCCCGGGATTGGAGTTAGCAGCGCGTCTGCTGCCGGTCGATGTCTCGGAGGAGGCCCTCTCCCAGGCCCTCGATTTTGTGGTGGAGCGTCTCCGCGTTGTGCTGCGGGACGCCGGCTATCGGTACGACGTCGTCGACGCTCTCCTGGCACAGCGGGGCGACGACCCGCACCGGGCGCGGGTGGGAGCGGACACGCTCTCCCGCTGGGCGAGCCGGGACGACTGGGACACCATCCTGGACAACTACTCCCGCTGCGTGCGCATCACGCGCCAGTACGACGATCCGTTCGACCTCGATCCTGAGCTGTTTCAGGAACCGGCTGAGGAGGAGCTCTACGAGGCGTATCGGAGGGCTCGGCCGGCGGTGACGCCAGAGAGCTCGGTGGATGAGCTGCTCAGCGCTTTCGTGCCGCTGGTCGACGTGATCGACGCTTACTTCGCGCGCGAGTCCGGCGTTCTGGTGATGGCCGAGGACGAGGCCATCCGGAAGAATCGTCTGGCGCAGCTCCAGCACATCGCAGCCCTCGCTGACGGCATAGTGGATCTCAGCCGCCTCGAGGGCTTCTAGGCAGAGCGGCGCCGCGGCCGGTCTATCGCTGCTGCGCAGCGCCGTCGGATCACGGATCCGACGGGAGCAGGGTGTGGCCGGATCCGACGGGAGGAGGATGTGGCGGGGTCCGGCGGGAGCAGCGGGAAAGGGATCGGGCCCTCGCTGCTCCGGGCGGATTCACCAATTGGGTCAAGTGACCCCTAGGTGGTATACTCAGGCCGTCAGGCAGATACCATCTAGGAGAATG
>SKLM01000185.1 GCA_007123205.1 Thermoflexales bacterium | reverse complement strand
TCCGGCGGGCCGTTCGCGGAACCGACACCCCTCTCCGGCACCGCCCACGCGGGTTCACTGTCCAGCCGGAACAGGACCTTCAGATCCCGCTCCTCGGCATCAGCGAGGATCCGATCGGTGAAGTACCAGTTGAACGCCCCCTTGGCCGCCCCCTCAACGTCCCTCCACCCGACGTTCTCCTTCACCCACCCAAACCCAGCCTCCTGAATGAGATCCATATCCCGTCGAGCGATCTCCTCGTCCCACCAGAGGTACGCCTGAAGCCCGTACTCGGGCGACGCCATCGCTGGCGCTGGCTCGCCCGTGGGTAACTGGGGCCTGCGCGTCACCACCGGGCTCCACCGGAAAGGTGCCCCGCTCCAGAGCCTGGCTGCGCACGCTAGCGCGAAACAGAGAAGCCCCCCGACGATCAGAGTTCCGATGCCAAGCGCCGTCCCGGTGAGACGGTGCCGTCTCGCGAATAGCTTCATGACCTGACTACCCGTGCTCCTCGTACGGCGGCCAGTCGCATCCGATCCCGTATGGGACCACGCCCGCCGCCGGCCATCCCTGGCTTAGGGCTCGCTGGCGCGAGCTAGGCCCGCAGCTCAGGGCTCGCCGGCGCGAGCTACGCACGCTGGGATCCTCCGCACTGCTCGAATCCCACCTGAGCTCGCCTAAGGCCTCTCCATCTCGCGGATGGCCTCAAACGCGGGTCTCGGAGCCCCTTCCATGTCGATGATGCCGTAAGGAGCATTGGGATCCTCAGGACCAAATCCCAGCTGCGAGTAGTTGAGATTCCAGAGGAAGGCAAGCCGCACGAAGCCCCACTCCCGCATCAGCTGGAAGGCCCGCACGTTCCACTCGGCCTGCTGCTCCAACGTGTTGTCCAGCGCGAACTCGAAACCCTGAGGATACCCATCGAATCCTTCAGCCGAGGCCCAGCCAAACTCAGTGACGCACAGCGGCAGATCATATCCGGCCGCTTGGATCCGTTCGTGATATCCCCACAGCGTCGACTTGAAGGACCAGCTGTGATGGGGGTTGTCAAACGGCCCGCGGAACTCGGCGGTGGGGTCGTCGTATCCCTCGTCCCACTCCACATCCGGCGGCAGGTTGATCCCGTTGTGGTGGGCGCCGACACAGTCGGCGTAGTTGAGCGCGCCCAACTCGATCATCTGGTCGAAGTACTCGAAATCGTCCAGCCATATCACCCGATCCGGGTCGTCTGGGTCGATCCCCCGTCCGCCCGTTGGCGACAGCGCTCCGCTGATAACCATGATGTCGGGATCGCGGCTCTTGATGGCTCCATACGAGAGCCGCAGCAGCTCGACGTATCTCCCGGCATCCACGCCTTCGGCCGTGTCCCATTCCCGGTCCAGATTCTGCTCGTTCCAGACCTCGATGGCGTGGATTCTGCCCTCGTACCGGTCGATCAGACGCTCCAGGAAATCCGCCATCACTCCAAGATTGTCCGGCGGCCCACCTTCCATCTCGGGGTAGATGCGGCTCCGCGACCACTCGGGCGCATCCACCACGCTGAACATAATCTTCAGATCCCGCCTGACCGCCTCGTCCACGAACGCATCGAACCCGCTCCAGTCCATCTCTCCGGGCGTGCCCTCCCAGTCCCTCCACTTGATCTGCTGCTTCACCCAGCCCATGCCCAGGCTCTCCACCTGCCCCAACCAGTAAGCCGGATCCCCTCCGCCCACCGCGTTCAGCGCGATGCCGTATCCGAACTCCCCCTCCTCCACCGGGGTCGGCTCGGGGGTATCAGCCGGATCGATCCCCGGAAGAGGGCTCGGGTCCGCGACGGGATCCTCATCGTCGTTCTCCTCCGGCCGAGCCGGCTCCGTGGGATCTTCCACGGGCCTGGCGTCTGGAGTGGGCGTCGCGTCAACCTCGCTGGGGGCCATCCACCCATACCACGTGCACAGCCCACCCACCAGAACCAGGGCGAACCACGCCGCCACGGCAATGTAAAGGCCCTTGCCGGCCAGCCTGCTCTTATGGCTTGGCTCTGCACGCTGGCTTAGCTTTGCACGCTGGGATGAAGAATCGGACATCTAGGCCTCCCTCAAACAGGCGTGGAGGTTCGATCTAATCCGTGCCGGACGGTTACGGCACGGCTCGGACTAGGCCGAACCTCCGCCTTCTAATCGGTCACTTGTTCTCAACCGCTGCCACGAAGCTCTGTGGCGCAAGCCCTTGGCTTAGCTTCGCACGCTGGCTTAGCTGTGCACGCGGCTTAGCTGCGCACGCGGCTTAGCTGCGCACGCAGCGGAGGGCTCGCTGGCGCGAGCTAGGCACACGGCTCAACTACCCCCGCTCGATAGGTCACGATGCCGCGAACGCCCGTTCGGCCCGCCCCCCAGGACGACTACCTCGATCCCAGGACGGCGTGCAGCGAGTCGCAGGAAGGGCACGAACCATCCGGCCGGATGATCGCGTAGCCATCCTGCGGGTCGTAACCGTAGCGCCCATAGTCGATATTCCACACGATGATACAACGAACGATACCCGTGTTGATGCTCAACCGGACGGACTCGGCCAGCCAGGCCGCCTGATTGGCATTGGTGTTGCCCCTGGCCCACGAGAAGTGATCGGAGAACGGCGGTACGCCCTCCTGAGACGCATAACCCATCTCGGTGTAGAATATCCTCCGGGTGCCTCGGAACACGTTGTAATAGAGCTCCGTCTGAGGCAGGAAGTACCAGGAATGATGACGTCCCCCGGCATCCGCCGGGTGACCGCTCCTGGCCGAGGGGGGCGTAGCCCCCGCGTTGTGGTGCGCGCCGATGTAGTCCATACACTGCGCGGCCCCGGCGTTATACATCCCCCTCAAGAACGGAAGATCATCGCAGCCGTTTGCGCTACAGCCACCGAAATACCCTGTGGGAGCTGGGGCAGCGCTGATCACTGCCGTCCTCGGGTTCGCGGCCTTGATCGCCCGGTAGGCGGTGCACAGCAGGTTGGTGTACCCCTGCGGGCTGATGTGCCCGATCTGCCACTCCCGATCGATGTTGGGTTCGTTCCACACCTCGATGGCATCCGCACCCGCCGCCGCGATCCCCGCCAGCCAGTTGGCGATACGCTGCTCGAATCCCGGTTCGGTCACCATCCCGGGCGGCCCCAGGCCGCTCACCTGGATCTTGAACCCCCGGGCGTGGGAGGCCGCGATAATCCCGGACACGTCCTGCGGATAGCGCGCCTGAATCTTGGCCCAGTTCATCCCCGCATAGCGCATACGGTCGGCATGGGGGAAACCCCAGTCCCGAATGTGACCGCCCAACTCGAATCCACCCGGATCGGTGGGACGCGGAGCCGGCGGTGGCTCCGCGACCTCGGGTTCTCCGGCGACGATCTGCACCCACATTCGCGTGCCAAAGGGGCCGTCGCCGGTTCTCAACCTCCAGTCACCCCTGTACCGGCCATGCTCGGCCGGCGCCCGCATCGGGACGGTGATGTCTGTCGCCTCGCCCGGCTCCACCACACCCACCTCAACAGCGTCGGGAGCCCCCATCTGGTTTCCGCCGACGAAGGCCAGCACCGTATCTTCCGGCCAGGCACACGTCCCGTTGTTCCGCAACCGCCACGTCTTGTCGAACTCCGCCTCATTCTCGAGCTGGGTATTGTCCGGGATGGTGACATCCGCCACGAACGTAGCGTTCAGGCAGTCCCTCTCCTCGACCACCTCGTCAGGATCTTCCTCGTCAAGATCTTCCTCCTCAGGATCATCCTCATCCGGGTCGGCCACGGGCTCCGTCTCGGTTATGGTCTCCGACGGCTCCTCCACCAACTGCGGTATCCGCACCGTGAGGACCACAGAACCACGATCAAAACCCAGCACCGACGCGCCGATCTCGAAGTCGCCCTCTGCCTCCGGCGCCGTCCAGTTGTAGCTCGGCTCGGTCAGAGGTGACACCTCTTGGGCCACCGTCCCATCTGGATCCCGGACCGTCCACGCCACCTCTATCGGGTCCACTGCCGGAGGCTGAGCCTCGCTCCCATAGCCGGCCACCACCTCCATCACCCCCGCCATATTCCCCGGATGTAGGGCATCCGGTACGGAGACGCCACCCACGTGGTACCGCTCTGCCCAGCGTACCTTGTGGGCCAGGGCAGCCGCCGTACCCAGCCACACACTGCGGGCTCGCTCATCCTCGGTCTGGTACCGGAGACGGTAGGTGCCCACGTCCTCGCGATGGCTGCTGCTCAATAGGGCGCCCGAGAGGGCGAGGGGCACCACAGTCGCCGGCTCTACCTCTCGTAACTCAACGAGGGACTCGATCGCGCCCAGGGGAGCAAGAGCCTCCTCAATGGAGATCTGCTCATAGGCTCCCGGCCCCTCAGTGAATGCCGCGCTAAGCGACGAGACCTGCACCTTCACCCGGTAGCGGCTCACCTGAGACGTGACCCAGTCGAGCAATCGGTGCGCCTCACCGCCCTCCGCGAACCCCTCCGGGTCTGCCGGGAAGGGCACTTTAGTCGTGTCAGCGGCCTGACCCAGCGCCGCCAGGTCGTAGCCTCCTGTGTCCCACTCGCCCCCGGACGCCACAGGAGGCTCAATGGTAACGCTCAGCGAGAGATCGGCATCGTGGAGAGCTTCGGCCAGAGCGGCGATAAAGGACGTGTACGCGTCGCGGTGGGCGGGCGCCACTCCCCGGTAGTCTATCTCAACGCCATCGAAGCCTCGCTCGGCGCAGAGTTGCACCAGGTTGTTGATGTGCGCCTGTTGCGCCGCCTCGTCATCTAGTAAGTCCGCCAGCAGCCCCGTGTTGACGCTCCCCCCTGGCGCCCAATTCCGCACGGTCGGCAGGACGGCGCAGCCCGTGTCGCTATCCGGGATCACCAGACTCTCGATGTCGCCGGCGAAGCCGCCCATCGTTCCCAGCAGCAGACCGGTCGGGTTGACCGCATCGAACAGGTGGACCTGGGTCAGATCGGAGTCCCCATCCAGGTTGGTTGAGCGCACCGGCTCCTTCGCTCTGGCGCGCATGAGCACTACCGATTCCGGCACGCCGCTCACCTCAGCGCGGATGAACTCCTGCCCAACGATCTCGGTGTGGAGATCACTGCCCACCCACACCCATTCCTCGCCGTCCCACGTGTACAGATCGAGAATCTCCCACGGCTCCGCCCCGTCCGGAACGGCCACATCGACCCAGACTGACTGGTCGGAGCCACCCCGTGTGCGGATCCTGTAGTAGGGACTCAAGATCTCCAGATGCTCGGGAAGAGCCCGCGCCGCCTCCTTCAGTTCGGCGCCCGCCGACCCTTCCAGAAAAGTCATGCGGGATACAGGCTCGAGGCGAACGCGCATCCGGTCGACAAAGGACTCAGGGTCGACCTGCAACGTCACACCATCGGGGTGTGATACACTGGCGTTCTCCGCGCTGAGCGTCTCATATCCGATCAGCCCCGAGCGGTCCAACAGCGAGACGGGTGGGACGAACAGCGCGGCGATCACCAGCAAGCTGACGAGTCCCACCACCGCCCACCGCAAGCCGGACCTCTTCCTGCGTCCTCCTGGGGTCCCCTTGACAGCGCCGCCGATCGGCCTCTTCCCCAACCGCCCTGTCTCCATCTGACCCGCCGGGGACGGATCTGTTCCACTAGTGCCAACCGTCGGCCCCTCGCGTCCTGTGTCGTCCATCGGTGCCTCCCCTCCCATAGCAGCCAGCGCTGCTCCCTCGAAGATGTTCCTTGAACTCAATCTGTGATGAAACGTCGAAGTATGCCCGGTTGAGCAACGATCCGCGACCCTGTCAGCGAACGGCGAGTATTCTAGCACGCGCCCCGCCTTTTGACAAACCCCGTCCTCTCCCGGGGTCCTACCCCTCTCCCCGGAGCTTTACCCCTCTCCCCGGGCCTTGCTCCTCTCCCCCGAGGGGGAGAGGCTGGGTGAGGGGGATTCTGTCGACCCTCTCGGCCAACAATCCTTGCCCATAGACCGTCGAGTCCACCTCCCCACCACGCATACATCCAGGTGCCTCGCACTCTGGGAAGTGCAAGGCACCATCGCCGCACGGGCCTTACCCCTCTCCCCGGCCCTTACTCCTCTCCCCCCAGG
>SKLM01000158.1 GCA_007123205.1 Thermoflexales bacterium | reverse complement strand
GCCGCCTCGCCGATCCCCTTGGCACCGAAGGGCCCACTGGGCTCATACGTGTCCGCGAAATGAACCTCGAGATTGTCCACCCGGGGCGCCTCGCCTATGGACGGCGTCTTGGCATCAATCCAATAGCCTCCCGATTCGAGGTGGGCCCGATCGTCCCAGCGAGCATCCTCGTAGAGCGCATACCCCGCCCCCATCGCCAGTCCGCCCTCGAGCTGACCGGCCGCCAGTTTTGGATTGACCACAGTGCCGCAGTCGCTCCCCATCACCGCCCGTTTCGTCTCCACCTGCCCGGTCCACGTGTCGATCTCCACTTCCAGAAACACCGTGACGTAGGCGGGCGGACAGTTTGTGGCCCGGTAGCTCTCCACGGCGGCTAGCGTCTTCCGGCTTTCAGACCAGCAGCGGGTAGCCACCTCCGCTAGCGTCATCCTGCGGTCGGGAATCGCCGGGGCATAGACGACGCTCTCGCCCATATCGTCGTCAAGGGCCATGGACAGCGCATCGGGCATCAGCCCCAAGAACTGGGCCGCCATTTCGATGAGCTCCTGCCGCACAACCGCAGCCGCCTTCACTGCCGCGCCGCCACCGGCATAGACACCGCGGGTGGCGTGGGTGCAGACGTCGTACACCGTCGAGCACGTCTCGGCAGGCGCCAGGTCCACCTTATCCAGCGGCACGCACAGCGCCTCGGCTACCAGTTTGGCCACGGCCTCCAGTGTCCCGCCTCCGTGATCCATCAGGGCCGTGATCACGTCCACCGACCCGTCTGTGTTCACCTTGACCATTGCGCCTGAGAAATCGATCACATCGCCGGGCTGCGGCGCCCCCGCGCTGGAGGTGTGAAAGCCCCGAGCCATGCCGATCCCCCGGCGATATCTCTCTCCCCCCCCCCGGGGGCATGCAAGCGCCTGACGCTCCCCCCAGCCTATGGCAGCTGCGCCCCGACGCAGTAGCTCCGGCACCCCGTCGCTTCGTACGATGGAGCGCACCTGCGGTCCCTGCCCCCAGAACGTGTCCCCCATGCCCACGTAGTTCTTCAGCCGCAGCTCCACCGGATCCATGTCCAACTCCATCGCCAATTCGTCTATTAGCGACTCCACCGGGAACGTCACCTGGGGGTTGCCGAAGCCCCGCATGGCACACGACGGCGTCGTATTCGTGTACACCGCCGTCCCCCGGTAACGAACGGCCGGAATTCTGTAGAGCGAGACTAACCATCCAGCACAGACGCCGAGGAACGAGTAGGGTTGGATGTTGTGCGCCCCCGTATCCGCCAGCAGGGTCATCTCAGCCCCCAGCAGCGTGCCGTCCTCCCGGGCGGCCAGCTTCAGGTCGATGGCCGTGCCGTACCGCGCGTGATCGTGGGAGTCCTCCTCCCGCGTCATACTGACCTTGACCGGTCGTCCCGCCTTCAGCGCCAGGGCGGCTGCAATGGGAATCGGCGGGTTCATATGGATACTCGAGCCGAAGGTGCCCCCGATGGGGACGCGCTTGACGTTGATCTTACTCAATGGAATCCCGAAGATCTCGCCCAAGATGATGCGAACATTGTGGATCGACTGGGTGGTGCACCACACCGTCAAGCCGCCGTCGGGATCTGCCCTGCAGACCGCCGTCTTCGGCTCCATCTGCGCGTGGTAGACCTTGGGCGTCCTGAACGTTCCTCTCACAACCGTGTCGGCCTCTGCAAACGCCCGCTCCACATCGCCTTCCTCGATCTCGCGCTCGGCCGCAACGTTCCGCTTGATATCCAGGGGCTCACCGCCCCAAAGCACCGTGTCGTGGATCGGCTCAGCGCCCTCGGCCATGGCCGCGACGGGGTCGGTATAGGCAGGAAGGGGCTCGTATTCGACCTCGATGGCGCGCACAGCCTGCTCCGCCAACTCCTCGCTCTCGGCCGCCACCGCAGCTACAGCCTCGCCCCGATACCGCACCTTGTCCGCCAGGACGTAGAAGTCCTTGTGCAGAACGGCCGGCGTCGTGATAATGCGCTCGTTGTAGCGCACCTGGGGGATGTCGTTGAACGTGATCACCACCGCACCGAGAGCCTCCGCCCTGGTGACGTCGATGTCCCTGATACGCGCGTGGGCATAGGGGCTGATCAAGACTCGCCCTTGGAGCATCCGGGGCAGGGTGATGTCGACTGAATACCGCTCCCGACCGGTAACCCGGGCGACTGCGTTCTTGCGGCGCGAATCAACGCCTACTATACGAAAACCATGATCTGCCATCGGCCACACCCCCAATCAACCTCCTATTCCGGCCACGCGACACGGCCATCATCCCACGCAGACACTCTTCATCGAGCCCACTCGACCACTCCACCATTCCCCGCTCTCAGAAGCTCTTTCTTGAGCCCAATCTGCGCATCTCGCAGGGCTATCGCCAGGTGTCCCCGGCTTAGCTCCGCACGCGGCTTAGGCGCACGTTGAACGTTGCAGGTTGCACGTTGCAGGTTGAACGTTGAACTTGCAGCCTGCTAACACTTCTTGAACTTGTAACGTGCAACGTGCAACTTGCTAACGCTCCTTGTGCGGCTTAGCTTCGCCGCTGGTCTGCTTGGCCAGACGGTCATGGCCCTAGGCCCCAAAGGTGCCCGACGGGCCCGATCGTGCAAACAATGCCGACGAAATCCTCTCGGCCGCAGCCTCACACCGCCGGACGTACACGTCAGCCAGCTCCTCGCTGAAGCGAGAGTCTGGCCCCGCCACACCAATTGCCGCCACCACCTCGTCGCGCCAGTCCCGAACGGGGGTCGCCACACCCCAAGCCCCCGGATCGGTCTCGTTGACGCTGATGGCGTAGCCGAGCTTCCGGATCCTATTCAGCTCAGACCTGAGCTCGTATCCGCTGGTGATCGTGTTCTCACACAGCCGCGGCAGACCGCACTCATCGATAATGGCATCGATCTCGGACTCGGGCAGATAAGCCATAAGAACCTTGGACGAAGCCCCGGCGTGCGGCGGATGACGCGACCCAACGTCCAAAGCGAGTCGCACCGGATGATCGGTCTCGAGCTTCTCCAGGCACACCACCTCTCGAGAAGCGTATACAGTCAAGAGCGCCGTCTCACCCGTCTCCGACACTAGCTCACGCATCACGGGCCGGACGATCTCCTGCCAGGGGGTACTCTGCTCTGCGAGGCTCCCCCAGATGAACAGACGATAGCCCAAACGCCAGCGCTTGCTCTCCTTGTCCTGACGGAGGATCCCGTGGGCTTCGAGGCTGATCAAAAAGCGGTGTAATGTGCTCTTCGGCAGCCCGAGGCGTTCGCTCAACCCCGTCAGGGTCCAGGTTGGTTCCGAGGCTGAGAAGCTCTCTATGATGTCTACCAGACGGTCAACCGTCTTCACCGACGACGTGTTCACGGACAGAACACCTCCATCCCTGTGAGCACTCTCCCGTCCACGGGATATCGCGCCACGGCGACCCTGAGCTTACCGACGCCTGGCTCCATTCCATACACCGTCTAACCGTGGCTTAGCTGCGCACGCGAGTGGCTGTCACGGTCGCGGATATACTCGATCTCCTCGCGAACCGCATCCGGCAGCGGCTCGGGCTCGTGTTCATCCATAAGGGCCACCGTTCGTTCCCTGAGCCGCTCGCTCAACCGGTTACCGCCGGCCTCCAGCCACTCCTCGGCCCGCTTTCGGCTGAGGAGCGTCGGCTCCCAGAAGTCACGGAAATGGCTCATCGTATGGCTCGTGGAGATAAACTCACCGCCGGGTCCCACCGCTTCGATCACGTCGAGGGCGAGAGATTCGGCATCCATTGAGAAACCAGCCACAAAGCGGCGCATCATGCCGATCATCTCGGCGCTGAAGACAATCATCTCAGGCGAAGTCGTCAAGCCGGCCTCCAGATAACCCACATCGTGCACCAGGTTGTTACCGGCCAGCAGCGCCATCAACACAGAGAACGCCGCATCCGCCGCAGCTTGCTCGTCCATGACACAACTATCGGAGTGTCCCGCATAGCCCCATGTGGGCAGCCCGTAGAACCTCCCCATCTCCGCCACGGCGACCCGGGCTAGCTGGAACTCCGGCGCTCCGTATACACTGATCGTGGTCCTCATATCCAGATGATGCAACCCACTACCGTAGAGGAAGGGCGCCCCCGGCTGCTGCAGCTGATGGATCACCAGGCTAGAGAGCAACTCGGCGTTACCCAGCGCCAGCCCACCCGCCAGCGTAGCAGGGGCTGTGCCACCCATCATCGGAGCCGGCGAGTGGACGATGGGCAGCATCTGCTCAGCCATATAGAGGAGCTTCGCCGTGGCTGTCTCTGAGTGTTTCAGGGGAGTCGAAGGCTCGGAATAGAGGAGCAGCGTTGGACTCATCCGCAGGGCCTGCACGCTTCCGGCAGCGGCCGCCGCCATAGCGACGATCACCTCACAGTCAGCCCGGCCGTCGCAGACGAAGACAATGGGCTTCGTCGTGTTCTCCAGCATCGTCGCAAACTGCCAACGATACGGATTATCCGTGACGAGATCCGTGGGGATGCCCATCGACATGCAGAAATCAAGCTCGGGTAGAGCATCGACCAGGCGCACGCAGGCAGCCACATCCGGGGTCGTGAACTTGCGCCGCCCACCCGTTCGGGGATCCAGATAGTTCAGGCAGTCAGATCCCGGACCGAAACTGACCTCGCGCCCCTCCAGTGGCGCCAGGACCTGGTCACTGCCGCGACCACACAGGGCGATACGCGACGGCGCCTGCCTCAAAGCCCACTCCACAAGGCCCGGAGGGAACCGTACCAGACCCGATCTCGCGCTGTCAGCGTCGCCGCGCTCGGCCGTGACAAGAGCGTCCGAACCCCGCAACGAATCCAGCGCACCCTCGTGGAACACGGTCACGCCGGTCCGTCGCAGTATCTCCAGCGATGCCTGGTGAATGGTCTCGCAGTGGGCCCTGCTCAGCATTCGCAGCCGGGGAAGCACTCTCGTGTGTTCTGACATCCTGTTGTCTCCTTAATCTCGGACCATGGCTTAGCTTCGCACGCGGCTTAGCTTCGCACGCGGCTTAGCTTCGCACGCGGCTTAGCTCCGCACAAGGAGCGTTAGCAAGTTGCACGTTGCACGTTACAGGTTCGATGAGTCTCAGCAAGTTGCAAGTTCAACGTTCAACCTGCAACGTTCAACCTGCAACCTTCAACGTGCAACGTTCAACCTGCAACCTTCAACGTGCAACGTTCAACTTGCAACCTTCAACGTGCAACGTTCAACGTGCAGCATAGCTCCGCTCGCGCCAGAGCAGCGTTCAGAGCCTCCGTCACCAGCACGGGGATAATCTCCAGCCGATATTCCCGGGACGCGCGGAAGGTGCTGGAGCGCGGTCTTGCCTCACAGGTCGCCAATTCCGCCGCTCTGGCAATGGTCTCCTCCGTGGGCAACCGGCCGGTCAGGAAGGACTCTGCCTCTCGCATACGTTCGGGCCGTGGCCCCACCGGCCCCAGAGCGATGGCGACTCGCCTGATCCCTCGGCCCTCCCTGCTCAGCTTCGACCTGTCGGTCAAGCGCTCCTCCAGACAGACCGCCACGGCACAGTTCAGTATGGGCAGTGCCAGGGCCGGTCGGCGTCCAACGCGCCGCCACGCCGTACCCCACCTGGGCCTAGCTTCCGATGCTGAGGAACTCCGGCCGGATCCAGACGGCGAAAAACGGATGGCGGTGATGAGCTGTCTCGTCGGGTCCACGGCCGAGATGCCCGGTCCCTCGAATAGAGACTCCACGGGCCGCCATCTCGCTCCATCCTCGTCCACGATCTGCACCTCTGCGTCGAGGGCCACGGCCACGACGGCCCCATCGGCGGCGGGCATCGCCTGAACGATGTTACCAGCCCACGTGGCCACATTCTGAATCGGCGGTCCTCCCACCGAGGCCGCAGCCTCCACCAGGGCGTGGACGTGCTGCTTGAGAAAAGCATGCTCTCGAAGCGAAGTGAACGTCACCGCCGCTCCCACCGTGACGGACCCTGGCTTAGCTTCGCACGCTGGCTTAGCTTCGCACGCTGGCTTAGCTTCGCACGCTGGCTTAGCTTCGCACGCTGGCTTAGCTTCGCACGCT
>SKLM01000072.1 GCA_007123205.1 Thermoflexales bacterium | reverse complement strand
GGGGGGCCGCGGGGGCAGGGAGGCGGGGGAGCGGGGGAGCGAGGGACGGGAACCGGGGCTGCCGCAGCGCCTTTCTCAATCCCAACTCAGCTGCAGGTCCTGGAAGAAGCCGGGCCGCAACCGGAGGGCGCGGCCGCACTCCTCTACCCGAGCCTGGCCTAAGACCCGCCCGTCGGCGGTGACTGAATCCGGGAGCCGGGTGGTCCCGTGAACCACGATCTCCAGATCGTCGTAGTCGGGCAGGTAGTCACCGTCGGTCTCCCGTGTCAGATGGAGGGTGGGGGCACCCGTTGCCATCGGGCTGAGGATGAAGCGGGTCAGCAGGAAGCCACCCTCCCGGAAGGCGTAGGTGCGACCGTCATCCTCGTAGAGGAAGCTGACAAACTGGGCCGTGCCACGGGCGGCCGTCTCTCCGTCCACCGGCTCGCCCTCCCAACCGGGATTCTTCCCGGAGGTGCCCAGGGACATGCCTGCGGAGGACGATGTTCGCCCGTCGCTGGTCGGCCGGAGCTTCGCCCCGGCGCCCTCAGTGTCGAGTTCGGTTGCGAGGGCGGGGGCGCTCCCGCCTCCCTGCACCCCCGGGGCCAGACCCCAACCCATAGGGTCGGGATTCCCCTTCTCATCAACACATCCAGCAAGGCCCGGCGGCGGGTAGATGTGGAGGGTGAGAGGATGACGGGGAGCCTGGCCGACGTAGCGGATGGGCGGACCCGTGGGAATCACGGCCCCAGCGCGGGCGAAGACCGGTATGCACTCCAGCGGTGTGTCCACGTCCACCCGTGCGGGGCCCCAGAGAAGCTGATCCCGCCACACGTCGTACCAGGGGCCTGCCGGAAGGCTGACGGACCGCTGCGCAGCCCCCTCCTCCACCACGGGCGCGACCAGGAGGTGATCGCCGCACATGAACTGGTCCTCCACGCCGTGGAGCTCGGACTGGTCCTGGAAGGCGAGGACCAGCGGGCGGACGATGGGCACGCCCGTCTGGGTGGACTGCCAGAGGGCGGTGTACAGGTAGGGGAGCAGCCGGTAGCGGTACTCGATCCAACGGCGGTTGATCCCCAACGTTGGCTCGCCCCAGGACCATGGCTCCTGATCCGGATCGTGGAGGTAGGTGTGGGAGCGGAAGAGGGGGAGGAAGACGCTCAGCTGCAGCCAGCGCGTGAACAGCTCGGCGCTGGGCTGGCCCAGAAACCCGCCCGTGTCGGGTCCGGTGAAGGCCACGCCGCTCATTCCCAGGCCCGCGACCATCGGGATGGTCAGCCGGAGCTGGTCCCAGGTCGCCTGGTTGTCGGCCGTCCAGCTGGCGGCGTGCCGCTGCACCCCCGCCCAGCCGGAACGGGTGATCACCAGCGGACGCTCGTCCGGCCGAGCCCGAGCCAGCCCCTCCGCCGTCGCCCTGGCCATCTGCATGCCGTAGACGTTGTGCGCCTCCCCGTGGTGGCCCCCGGAGCCCTCCAAGTCGTGCTGCACCACATCCGGCATGGTCGTTCCCTCCGGGCCGAAGATAGCCGGCTCGTTCATGTCGTTCCACACGCCGTCGACCCCCACCTCGACCAGGCGCTCCACGAGCTGGCCCCACCAGCGGCGGACGCGGGGCGCGGTGAAGTCCGGGAAGACGCAGTTGCCCGGCCAGACCGGCCCCTTGAACGGCCGCCCGTCGGGAAGGGCGCAGAACACTCCCCGCTCCAGCCCGTCGCGATAGACCCAGTAGGTGGGATCGACCTTGATGCCCGCGTCAGCGATTGCCACCACCTTGAACCCCCGCCGATGGAGATCGTCGATCAACGCAGCGGGGTCGGGAAAGCGGGCCCCATCCCAGGTGAAACAGCGATAGCCGTCCATGGCGTGGATATCCAGGTGGATGGCGTCGCAACCCACGTCATAGTTCTCGCGGAAATCGGCTGCCAGCTGGCGCACCCGCTCCTCCGGGTAGTAGGACCAGCGGCTCTGATGGTATCCCAGCGCCCACAGGGGCGGCAGGGCCTGGCGGCCGGTGAGGGCCGTGTAGCGGTCCAGGACCGCCGTCAGCGCGGGGCCGTAGATGAAGGTATAGCACAGCTCCCCGCCCCGCGCTCCAAAGGAGGCGACCTGCGGGTCGTGGGCGCCGAGATCGAAGCGGCCGCGGAACGGGTTGTCGAAGAAGATTCCGTACCCCTGTTGGCCGTCGCTGTGCAGGCCGAGTAGAAACGGGACGCAGAGGTAGATGGGGTCCTGACCGATCTCGTAGGTCTGCGGATCCGAGTTCCAGTTCTCGAACCTGCCGCCGCGCCGATCGAGCCCGCTGGTGCGCTCGCCCAGCCCGTAGAACCGCTCGTCCGGCTGAATCCACTTGTGACAGACCACGTGACCGGCAGAGCTCCAGCCCATCCCCGCGGCATCGGCGTTGACCACCCGGTCGCGGTCATCCAGGAACGTGAGCGCCCCCGACGGCTTGTCGATGCGGCAGTGCACCCGTTCGGTGCCGATCCGCAGCGCCGCATCGGTCTCAACGATGTCGAAGGGGCAGGCGGGCCAGGCATCATCGGTGCGGACCACGGCGTAGGACGATCGCGGTCGCTGCTCGCCCTGCGAAGCGGGTCGACACTGGACGCGGACCACGTCGGGGGCCAGCACCGTGAGCACAATCACCCCGTCGAGGCACCTGACGGTGACGGTCTGGGCCGCCCGATCCCAGGCGATCACGCGCCCTGGCCGGCGGTAGCTGGCGGGCGAATCCGGCAGGGGTTGCCGGCCGCCGCCGAATCGCACCCGATACCAGGCCAGGCGGATCTGGTACCCGACGGCGTCGAGGGTAGGACGGAGGCCGATCTCCTCGACCCCTCGGATCACCAGGGAAAGGGGATTTGCCATAGATCTCGCGGGCCCGTGGTGGGTCCGCCCCTACACCGACCGCAGGCGGTCCGCCCGCCTCTGAAGCTGCCGACGGAGGGTCTCGATGTCCGACGGGAGCAGGATCGCGGCGCCGGTGAAGAAGAGGGCACAGATCACCCAGGCCGACAGGCAGATGACGAGGATGGCAAACTCCATCGACACCTGATCGGCGATCAGACCGGCCAGCAGGGGTGCCAGCGCCGCGCCGGCCGACTCGATGAAGTACTGGACGGCCAGCGCCGAGCTGCGGACCTCGGGCAGGGTCACGTCGTAGACCGTGGCGATGACGTTGGCCGAGGCGAAGGGGATGAAGACGGCCGTAACGCTGAGCAGGATCAGGAACCGGGTCTGCTGATCGGGCGGGACGTTCATGGTGATGAAGAGGAACAGGGCACCCAGCAGGACGCCCACGGTAGACACGATGAGACGGCCGCGCCGGGTCCGCTTGAAGAGAGCGTCACCCAGCGCTCCGCCGAGGGGATAGCCCGCCGCGAGGGTGACCACGGCGACGGACATGGTGAGCAGCACCGCGTCCGGCGTGTAGTTCCGCTCCGTCTCCAGGTAGTGAAAAAACCAGTACGTAATCACGTTCCACGGGAAGACGCCGAAGAAGCCCTGGGTGAAGAGCAGCCGCAGGCTCGGCTTCCGGAACAGATCCACCGCCGTCTCCCAGTTGAAGCGGTGGACTCCAATCTCCTCGAGCTCCGCCAGCTCGGGCTCGGAGCTCCCCCGCGCTCGTTCGCGCACCGCGAAGAGAATGACCACCGAGAGCAGGATCCCCAGCGCACCGGTGATGAGGAACACTCCCCGCCAGCCCACCGTCTCCCGAAGGGTGAGCGCGAGCACCATGCCCAGGAGATAGCCGGTGGGCATGGTCAACTGGAGCAGGCCGTAGATCTTGCCCCGCACCTCCGGACCGAAGTAGTCGGATATGAGGGAGTAGAGCCCCGGGTAGCTGGAGTCGTCGATACCCGTGGAGGCCCGGGTCAGCACGAACAGGGGGTACGTGGGCGCGACGGCGCTGAGCCAGGTGGTCGACCCCCAGATGAAGGAGGCCAGCGCCAGCAGCCGGGGGCGGGCGTAGCGGTCGTAGAGGTAGCCCCACACGGGATAGAGGATCGCGCCTACCACGAGAGCTCCGGTGAACACCGCTCCCATCTGGGCCCTGGTGATGCCAAAGGTCTCGATGATCGGCGTGGTCAGCGGCCCGATGAGAAGCTTATCGGCCTGGTGAAGGAGCATGAAGGCGAAAAGGATGGCAACGACGACCCAGCGGTAGCGAGTCTTCATAGGCCTCCATTCCGGTGATCGGATCCACTGAGAGCAGATGGGCTTCTGCAAGAACCCGGGCAGTCTTCAGCGATCATCTGCAGTTCCCGTACGCTTCCAGACATCTGGCTAGCGCCGCAACAACCATCGGCAACCAGAACTCTCTGGACGGCCGAAGAGCGCCCCCGGGTGAGCAATGCCGGCTCCGGTGGGCGAGATTCTTCGGTCCTCCAGCCGCTGCGCTTCTTCCAGCCGCTGCGCTTCCTATGCTCCTCAGAACGAGAAGGGTGGTCCTGGCACTCCAGGGGTCTGACCGATCCATTGATCTTCTTGAAGACCTTGAGGCCGCAGGTTCGTCCCCGCGTCAGACCCACTGTTTCGATCCACAGACGAAGGGCCAGTGTAGTGGAGCTTCACGACCGTGTCAAGAGGGAGGATGCAGCCTCGGTCGTCGCGGAGCGACTGGGTGGCAAGGGATGAATCCTGGTTGTCCCCCTCCCCCTACTCCTCTCCTCTCGTGGGTAGGTTTTTGTACAGAGTAAGATAAGTGGCGAGACAGGTTTCCTGCTATGATCGACTGGTCGCCAAACCTTCGATATAGCAAGGAGAGGGCCATGTCTCGCCACAAGTGGATTATCGCAGTGGACAGCAGAACTGTCAAATCGGAGGGTGTTGAATAAGTCGCAATCAGCTCCATCGGCGGCAGACACTGATCCAACGGATTTCCAACTCTCACCAACCTTGCTCAACGGGAACCCAAACGAACTCCATCCGCTCGAGCCTGATTTGTGTGGCATAATGAAGGATAGACGTGCCTCCGTCCCACCTTACTGACCGACGAACGAACGATCCAGGTCACCAGCGGGGGAGGCAGATTGGGCCAGGGGGATCGGATCTCCGTCACTGATCGCCCCGGCAGAGGTGTCAGAAATGGAACGATGGAAGGGAGGTAACTCTGATGTTGCGATGGATCGTCATACTACTGGTTTTGGCCCTCGTCGCTGGTTTCCTGGGGTTTGGCGGGATTGCCGGAGCCGCTACGGACATCGCCCGGATCCTGTTCTGGGTGTTCATCATCCTGTTCGTCCTCGGGCTCATCTTCGGCCGACGCCGCGGATTCTGACCAGGACAGGAGCACAAAGCGGATACGACCCGCTGCACTCTGACCTCGGCCCGACACCGGACGGTCGGAACGTGGTGGGTAAACTTGAAAGCGGTGTGTGGGTAGAGACGTGAGGAAGAAAGAGGTGTGCTGTGGCACAACAAGCCCCTGACCAGACACAATCTGCACCGAAGACTAGCGAGAAGCCCAGGCCCAGGACTGGAGGGCCTCCGGACAGCCGCCGGGCCCTGGCCAAGGCGACTCAGATCATCTGGTTGGTCACCGGGGTTCTTCAGGCTCTGATCGGCATCCGACTCCTCCTGAGGCTTCTGGCGGCCAGTCCCCAGGCTGGGTTCGCGCAGTTCATCTACGGTATCACCGCGGTGTTCTTGGTCCCCTTCGCCGGTCTGTTCGATGACCCGGCGGCCAACGGTTCGGTCCTGGAGCTGTCGTCCCTGGTGGCGATGCTCGTCTACGCCCTGTTCGCATGGGGCGTTGTTCGCGTTATGTGGGTCACGTTCGGCGAAACACCAACGAACGGAGGTGGGCCGGGCGCTCCCGCCTAGCTTACAGACAGTCGACAAGACGAGAGGAGGCAGACCGATATGTTTGGACTGACAAAGCGACTGGCCATGCTGCTACTGAGCGTCTGGCTGATCGCCAGCGGCCTGTTCTCAGTGGCGGACATCGACCTTCAGGGCGCGACCCTGATCGTGGATTTGCTGGCGATCGCGTCCGGTGGGGTGATCCTCCTGCAGTGGGAGAGCTGGTCGGCCAGGATGGGGATGATCGTCCTGGGTGCCTGGTTGGTGGCCCAGGGGCT
>SKLM01000424.1 GCA_007123205.1 Thermoflexales bacterium | reverse complement strand
GGACCCACCTCACGGGGCGGATAATGCCAAGCCTCGCGTCACGGAGAATTGCCGTCGCCGTCGACGTGGCCGGTTGTCCCAACCGCTGTCGTCACTGCTGGCTGGGCAATCCACCCAACAGACGTGTCTCCGAGGATGTCCTGCGCTGGGTGGTCAGGCAGTTCCGCCAATGGCGGCGCCCCGGGGAGGCCGAACCATTCGCTAAGCCCTTGACCGTGATGACCTGGTACCGGGAGCCCGACTGTGCGCCCGACTACCGGCATCTCTGGGAGCTCGAAGAGGAGCTGAGCGATAAGGGAGCCGCTGTCCGGTTCGAGCTGCTCAGTGTGTGGAGACTGGCTCGCGACGCTGAGTATGCCCCGTGGGCGCGTGGGATCGGCACCGAGGTATGCCAAATCAGCTTCTTCGGTCTGGAGAGGATAACCGACTACTTCACCCGCCGGACGGGCTCGTTCCGCGACAGCCTGGTGGCCACCGAACGGCTCCTGGAATCGGGGATTCGACCCCGCTGGCAGTTGTTCCTGACCAAGGGCGTGGTGGCCGAGCTGGACGAGTTCGTCGCGCTGATTCATTCGCTGCACCTCGAAGAGCGCTCACGGCATCTCGGTCATGACTTCGAGGTCTTCGTCAACCTTCCGTCTCCCGACGGAGAGGCATTCAACATCGAGCATCTCCGGCCCACCCCGGACGTCCTGGCTGCCCTTCCTGACTATCTGGCGGAGAAGACTCGACGGCACTACAGTGCGGGGACTCTGGAAGAGTGTCTGGGCCGGCCAGAGCGGGAATGGCTGCCCGAGCTGTCGGCGGAGGACGAGCCCCTGGCTCCGTATCCAGACCGACTGACCTTCATGGTGACGCCAGATCTTGATGTCTTCTCCAACCTAGGCGAGCCGGTGCCCTGGTGGCGACTGGGCAATCTCAAGGCAGATGGCCTCGGCTGGATCATACATCGCTTCGAGAGGGATGAGGTCCCGGGCCTCTACGTGAGCCATCACGTGCCCGTCTCACAACTGGCCCGCACGTACGGCCGGACACAGAGCCGGCTTCTCTACTCCCGAGAGGATCTGATCCTGCGGTGGCTGCACCAGGCCTTCCTGACGCCGGGTCACAGCTAGGGGTGGGTGCCACATGGGCTTGCTCCCGCCCGCCCCGGGGCCCACGAGAAGCTGATGAGCGCCGAAGAGAGAGCCCGGGCGTTGGCGTCGGTGCTCTCAGCAATCACCGTCCGCATCCGGGGCCTGCGCAGATGCTCGTGCAGCACAACGTGTAGAGCTGTCTGTTGCGACCGGGTTGGCGGGGGTATAATCAGGCCCCACCGGGTTGACGCCGACCTGGCACAGGAGGGGCTGAGTGGAGCGAGGGCCTGGCATCTTGCCGTCCGGAGCCTGACGGGAGTGGATGGGAGTCGAACCCACCGCGGCTTGCGCTGTGCAACCCGCCACCGGTTTTGAAGACCGGGGGAGCCACCGGGCCCCAACCACCCCCAGGTGCTGCAGGGTAAGCATAGCTTGAATCGGTCCAGCCGTCAAGTTACCGGCCCTGATGTCGGATCACGGATACCGATGTTGGGGAGCTGGCGAGGTGCGCAACGACCCTTGGAGACGCGATGCCGGTTTTGGTGGACGGTCACAATCTGATCGGGCGATTGTAGGACGTGAGCCTGGAGGATCCCGACGACGAGGCGCGCCTGGTGGCCCGACTTCAGGCCTACGCGGGCCGTACGGGGAAGCGCGTTACCGTCGTGTTCGATCGCGGAATGCCCGGTGGACCTTCCAGGAATCTCTCCCGGGGACGGGTGGAGGTCGTCTTCGCACCCACTGGCAGGAGCGCCGATCGGGTGCTGCGGGAACGGATCAGAAACTCCGGCGATCCTCCAGGGCTGACGGTGGTAAGGTCGGACTGTGAGGTGATGGGAGAGCCGCTGCGGGCCGCAGAGATAGGGTGATAGAGGTTGAGCATCTGCGGGCGGGTTGGAGCCGTGCCGGGTCTCGACGCAGGAATGCTTCACTGCTTGGGCGTACGGATAGGCAGCCGAAAGAGAGAGCCCCCTCACCCAACCTCTCCCCCCCCCCGGGGCAGAGGAGTAACCTTGGAGGGGCCCCTCGTCCAGCCTCTCCCCCTGGTAGGAGAGGAGTGTCACAGCAGTGCTTTCCTTGTCGCCAGGGGCGACGTCCTTCCGCGGGGAGGGATGAGCGTGGTGTCCATATAAGCTCAAGCTAGCTAGCCGGTGAGACTCCGGCGTGGTTACATGAAAGGAAGGGACGACCGGCGAGGGCAGGCATGCCCTGAGGAGCCGTATTGAGCCCGTTGTTGAGCAACGTCCAGTCGAAGGAGCCGGAGGCCCGTCCTGGGCTTGACCGGCGCTGGGATAGCCAGAGGATTCTGACCACAGGAGAGGAGGGAGGAAATGTCCGCTATGGAGCACGTCCGCTATCTTGCCGGTAACATCGGGCCCCGTGGATCCACGACCGACGGCGAGAGACGGGCGGCGCGCTACGCCGCTGATGTGCTACGCGCCGCCGGGTTGACGCCGGTCACGGAGACTTTCTCCAGCGCGCGCTCTGCCTGGCTTCCCTACACGCTCTCCTTCGGTCTGATCCTCGTTGCCGGGCTGCTCTTCTGGGTCGGAGGGCGGTGGGGGGCGGTGGTGGCGCTTGTACTCACCCTTCTGAGCCTGGCGTCCGTGCTGCTGGAGTTGGCCTTCCGCCCCAATCCCTTGCGCTGGCTGCTGCCCAACGGCGAGAGCACCAACGTATGGGCGCGGGTGGCGCCGCGGCACAAGGCGCGAGAGCAGGTGGTCCTGATCGGCCACCTGGACACGCACCGCACCCCTCTGGTCTTCTCCACCGATGCCTGGGTGCGGCTCTTCCGCACACTGATCCCTGTGGGCCTGGCTTCCGTTGTGATTCTCGTCGGTCTATTTGTCGCCCACCTGGTCCGGCCCCGGACCCTATGGCAGATCCTCTCTGGCCCACCGGTGGCGGTCGTCCTCGGCGTCGTCGTGCTGACGCTGCAGGCTGACCTTTCATCCTACACCGTCGGAGCCAATGACAGCGCCACCGGTGCTGGCGTCGTCCTCGAGCTGGCGCGCCGCATCGCCGAGGAGCCCCTGGACCACACGGAGGTCTGGGCTGTCCTGAGCGGATGTGAGGAAGTGGGGTGCTACGGTGCCGATGCCTTCGCCCGGGCCCACAGGGGTGAGCTTGGCCGCCCGGCCTGGATCGCTGTCGATTCCGTCGGCGGGAAGGGCGCTGATCCCACCTGGGTCGACCGGGAGGTCTTCTTCCTGACCGCCCACAGTGATCGCGGCTTGCTCACCCTGGCCAATGGCGTCGCCAGACGCCATCCGGAGCTGGGGGCTGCCGCGAGCACGTTCCAGGGTGCATACACCGAGGGGTCCATCGGCCATAAGCACGGCTTCCGGGTGCTGACGCTGGTCGCGCTGCGACGCGACGGTCGGCTCCCCCACTGGCACCGACCGTTGGACGTGACGGAGAACGTGGATCCCGACGTCGTAGCGCGCAGTGAGGGCTTCCTCTGGGAGCTGCTGCACGATATCGACCGCTCTTACCCAGGATAGGCGGTGATAGCCCGGTAGAGCTTGAACAAAGGTGCGGTCCCAGATGGGGGTCGATTGCCCGCCCCTCTCGCCGGGCAGACCGCCACCGGTCAACAGTCCGGAGTCGCAGTGGCCCGACGTAAAGCTGCTGACTGGATCGAGGATCCCTGCGGAGATCCTGACGGCGCTGGCCCCTGGTCGCCTCGCCGGCGGACGGTCCCGAGGCGTGGTCCCGGGCTTACCCGGGTGACACCCTGCAGCGCACGAATAGATCGCTGATCCGAGGACCTTCGCCGCCCTGCCAGCGGTTGTCCGCGAGGGCCACCGTTGAACGGTGCTTTTCGCCAGCCATGTTCACCGCCTGTGGCGCGCCGATCCGCCAGACCTGGCTGGAGCCTGGGTTTCCCTGCCAGCCAGGCTCTCGTCGCGTGCGGATCCTGATTCGTGGTTCGTTCGCTGGATCCCCCGAGCCGTGGTATACTCTGAGGGTTGCAGGAGTGGATGGGAGTCGGACCCACCGCGGCTTGCGCTGTGCAACCCGCCTGCGGGCGCCAACCACCTCCAGGTGCTGCCGGTGGGAATCGCTAGGATAGGGCGACCTGTCGAGTTGCGGCCTGCTCGCTGGCGGTTCCGGCCTGCCGCCTACTCGGGAAGTGGGCTCGCCTCTGGATGACAGGGATGGAGGGGATGAGGTCCCAGCGGGGTCAGGCAATTCGAGGCTTGAACCTTGGAACGGGTGAAACAGCGGCGCCACGGTGGGGGAGCCCGACGTTGCAGACCTGAGGTTGGGTTGTGGGGTTGGGCGGAGCGATGGGGGCGATTCCTCGCCGAGTTCTCTCGGCTTCCTCGGCGCAAACTACTGATAACCCGAGCTGGTCTCTGCCTGTTGCAGCGGTACCGAAGAACGAGATTCCTAGTCGCTAACGTTCCTCGGAATAACAGGTGTGCCGGTCTCTTCCATTTGGAGTGGTGCGCGCTTGAACATCCGAGTTGGGCACCATCGGCGTTCTCGGAATGACAGATGGCTCCTGGAACGGGATGGGTGGGGGTTTTATCCTGTCTCAGTGGCGGACGGTTTCTTCGGTCGGCAGGGGCAGGGAGGCAGGACGCGGGCTGAGGGTCGCTCGGCAGCCGGGAGTATTGGAGAGTCGCAGGGAGCAGGGGGAGGTGCCGGGTGCCGGTCTTGATCGATGGGCATAACCTGATCGGGCGCCTGCCCGACGTGAGTCTGGCGGACCCGGACGACGAGGCGCGCCTGGTGGCCCGGCTCCAGGCTTACGCGGGGCGGACGGGGAAGCGCATCACCGTAGTCTTCGATCGGGGGATGCCCGGGGGACCTTCCAGGAATCTCTCCCGGGGCCGGGTGGAGGTCGTCTTCGCGCCCACGGGTAGGAGCGCTGATCGGGTGCTGCGAGAACGGATCAGAAACGCCCGGAATCCTCGCGGGCTCACGGTGGTCAGCTCGGATCGGGAGGTGATGGCAGCGGCTGAGCGCCGCGGAGCGCGCCTGATGCGGGCGGGAGCATTTGTCGGCGAGCTGGAGGGTCCCGGCGTCACCCCGCCGGGCGTGAAGGAGAAGGGCGACCTCTCTCCCGAGCAGGTCGAAGAGTGGCTGGACCTCTTCGGGGCTGAGGATGTGAGAGAGCAGGGCGAGACGCAATAAGTATGGTGACTGTGGCCATCCTGCCCTTGACTTCCAGCAGCAGCCCTTCGTCAGTGCCCGTCGCAACATCACCTCGGCCAGGTCGACGACATTATTGCGCCTCTCGGAGTGAGTATCAGCTGCCTCCACAGCCTGGCAGACCAGACGGCGTACTGCCCCCACTCTCACCGTCTGACCGTGGCTGGTGGCGTCTCCGTCCAGTCGCTGGCCCAGTCGGGACTCTCTCTTGCCCACCCTGTCACGCTCCGATCGAGACAGGGCGGTGAAGCCGGGTTAGATGAGCAGGGGGAGTTTGAGCTCTCTGTGCTGCCCTGCCCAATCTGTTCAGGCGCCATGCTCGCCAGGGGCCGCGAGATATGTCCGCGAGCACATGAGCCTGCAGGAGTCCCCAGGGAAGCTCAACGCAGACGGGGGGAGCCTGGCGGGCGCGAGGCCCAAGCCGGCCCCTGGATCGGAGCCGGGCGGCCTGCTGGCGGGGGGGGGAGGATTGCTGCGGGCCCGACCACGGCCTGCCGAGAGCAACGATCAAGGGCCGGCTGGAGCGTCTGAACCACTTCTCCGTCTTGGGCGATCTGGAAGAGGCCGACTACCGGTCCCTGCGGAACGAGCCACCGGCCCAACTGCGCGACCGCGTTCCACCCGAAGCGACCCGGCCTCGAGCCAGGCGCGGCGCTGCCAATTCATGTCGGCACCATCTCGAACGCGGCGACACCCAGGAGAACGAAGGAGGATCGTCCAGATGCCGCTCGAGGGCGTCCCCTGGAGGCTGGCGATGGTCGCCCGGTGGTGCCGGTCGAGCCCAGAGTTCCCTGCCGGATCCCGCCGCAGGCAATGAACATAGCCTCTCCCAGACCAAAGCCCACGCCTAACGCCGTTCCCGTCCACAGTGCCCCGGCGC
>SKLM01000235.1 GCA_007123205.1 Thermoflexales bacterium | reverse complement strand
GTACCTCCCTTTCGCATTCGGTGTAGACCCCCCTCTGCCGGAACAGCCTCAGCCCGCGTTCCCTCCGCTGTCTTCTGGGCCCTGCCCTCAAACAACGAGGGGAGCTGGGTTCCGTCCAATCCCGCAGCCGATCCAGTTCGGCAAAGGGCCAGGGTCACGGCGCGGGCCACGCGCGGGCCCAGCTCAGGAGCGGCGGGAGCTCGTGAACGTGACTCGCCTCAGTCCTCCCACCCGTAGGTCCCCAGCACCTCGGCGAAGTAGATCGTGTGCTGCTCCTCCAGCGGGCTCAGGCGATGCTCCGGCGTGAGGAGCTCGTGGGGCGGCGCGACACGGGCGTAGATGTGGCATTCCACGTTGATCGGACACTCCAGCACCGAGGGTGCCCGGACGTGCACGCTGGGTACGGGCGTCAGACCGGCCGCTGCGAACTTGTCGTCGAAATCGCGGCCCGATCGCGTCCCACAGAAATGGACGGCGTCGCGAAGCGCGTCATCGGGTACGGCGATGACGAACTCCGGCACATCCTCGAGGAAGCGCCACGAGTAGCGCGGCGGGGCCACCGCGATCGAGAACATCGGATTCCCGTGGTAGCTCCGGCCGATCTGACCCCAGCCCAGGGTCAGCAGGTTCTGAGCCCCCTCTCGGTCCACCCCCGTACAGAGCACCCCGCCGTCTGCCATCCGCTGTAAGATAACCCCGGCCTCGGCCAGCAAGTTCAGCTCCCGACGATCCTTCATCGCTCCCTCCCGGTTTGATGCAGTGAATTAGCCACGACGACGTCGACTGGAACCACCGGTCCGCACGCCACAGGCCTCGCTGCGCACCTTTTGGCAAGGCTCCCGCTGCCTCGCGTTGGCCAGGGCGTGGGCTCATCCGATTCCTGGGGCACCCTGCTATCCGGGACACGCCCCGTCCGGCCGACCCCCGACCTCACCCAGTCTACGCCCGACCGCTACCTTGTCAAGCAGCCGAGCATACCGCTATCCACCCCTCGGCACCACCAGCCGTCGGAACTCCCGTTGATCCCCCTACGCCAGTCAGCAGAATACGACCGTCAGGGCCAGGGGGCGTCCTACCATCCGGTGCGGAATAGCCCGCTGACAGCGGCAGATCAGCGTCAAAGGGACACAGCCCGCCCGGCGCCCCTTCTCCCGTCAAGGAGCTCAGGACCGGCTCCGCGATACCCGCCTGGGTGCCAGGGGTCAACCGGGCGGCGGCTCTCCAGACCAGGCTCTGGAATCTGTAGGGGTCGCAAGCAGGAGCCGGGGGGGCTTCAGACACCCCGATGGTGATGGGCCTACTGCTCCACCCGTATGGTGCCCCCGGATTCGTCCGTCCTCACGACGTAGTACTCACCCTCTGCGTGGATGGTCAACTCCCACCCCGGTGTGATCACCTGCGCGCACACCTCATCCGGCTCGCCCAGTCCCAGACACGCGTCCGACCATTCGGTCGACTGAGCCTCCACAACCACCATCTCTTCGACGGGGATGCCGGTCTTGTCGCTCAGTTCCTCCATAGCCGCCTGCTCGACCTCATACAGCGTGTGTGTCGGATCCTCTGGTGTCGGGTCCTCCGGCACCGCCAGCTCGCACGCGTTCAAGGCCAGCACGAGCGCCATCGATATGGCAGCGGCAACGATCACCCTGGACATCCTCCGATCCATCGGCCTTACCTCCCCTCTGGTTAGTTCACACGACGCTTCGTTCTACCGCGGCGCCCCCCCGGTCCCTCGTCTCTCACCACCTCCCTCAACGTCCCCATCTCGACGCCAGTCCTAACGAGCGACCGGTTCTCCGCGCCCCACGCCCCACGCGTCCCGACCTGCACTTGGAGCACCATCATAATACCATACATGAACTCCGCCTGCGGCTGGTCTGGGTTGGGGTTGAGTTTGAGCTGAGTTGACCAGCGTCGAGCATAGGCACCATCAGTGCACACCCACTGACCCCCTTGACAGAAAGCGGTCCCAGGGCTAGAATACCGGCCGATACACGTCACCGGGCTGGTCAGGGGTGCCTATGTCAGAGCACCCAACCGCAATAGCGCCAGGGGAGATCCAACGCAGATCTGGCCGGCCTCCGAATCGCGGCACGCCGCGCCGTCGGTCAGGAAGTCAGACACTGCAAGCACAGCCGTGGGGCGGCGATCCCCCCGGTTTTCGGCTGTCATGCGGAGCGCGATTCAGAGGCTTCGACCCCCACAGCGCGCCTTCGTCGTGGCGGCGATTCAGGAGATCGATGAGAGATGAGTACAGTCGCAGAACCGGGGATAGGCATCCTAGACAACCTGGCTGGCACGCCAGAGGATAGTGTCAGCGCCGCAACTCCCAGTCGCCAAGCCAGGCTCGAGGTGGCTGACCCACCCGCCATCCAGGCACTCAGTTTCCGCCGCTTTCGCGGAGATGAGGACTTCCCGATGATGCTGGATGTCGCCGACCGCTGCAAGGTCGCCGACCAGGACGAATTTGTCGAGACCCTGGAGGACCTGCGGCGGTACTATCGCCATCTGGTCAACAGCGACCCCAGCACCGACATGCTCTTCGTCGAGATGGACGGCGAGCTCATCGGGTACACCCGTGTCTGGTGGGCTCAGATCGTGGACGGGCCGCGCATCTACTGCCACTTCGCCAATCTGGTCCCCGAATGGCGGGAGAAGGGGATCCGGCGCGCGATGCTCCGGCACAGCGAGCGGCGGCTCCGAGAGATCGCCGCCGGCCACACCACTGAGGTCGAACGCTGGTTCGAGGCCGGGTCCTCCGACACGGAGCGCAATTGGACGGAGCTCCTGGAGCGTCACGGCTACAACCCGATCCGCTACAGCTTCGAGATGATGCGGCCCACTCTCGACGATATCCCGATCCACCCCTTGCCCCGGGGTCTGGAGGTGCGACCCGCACGCCCGGTGCACCATCGCAAGATCTGGCGAGCCGCCCGCGATGCCTTCCGCGATCACTGGGGCTTTGTGGAAGCGGAGTGGGCGGACACGCAGTTCGCAAGCTGGCAAGAGCACGAGACCTTCAAACCCGAGCTCTGGCAGGTGGCCTGGGACGGGAGCGAGGTCGCCGGCATGGTGCTCAACTATGTCAGTGCCGCTGAGAACACCAGGTACGGTCGCCAGCGAGGATACACCGAGACCATCTGTGTGCGCCGCCCCTGGCGGCGGCGGGGACTGGCCCGCGCCCTCATCGCCCGCAGCCTGAGGCAGCTCCGGCAGCTGGGTATGACGGAGGCAGCCCTGGGCGTGGATGCCGAGAATCCCAATGGTGCCCTGGGGCTCTACGAGAGCATGGGATTCACCGCCATCAAGCGCTGGACCACCTACCGAAAGCCCTTGGACACGGGACCAGCGGGCGACTAGGAGAAACGAGTTGAGGGGCCGGCGCCCGCTGGACGCGGACAGCCCCATGCCGGCCCGGTGGTGGGCCCCGACCTGTGGCTCGGCCGCGACCTGGCGGTCGCTCCATCATCGGGCGCTGAACAGAGTCACGCTAGAGGTGATCGGCACTTCTCAGAATCGCACCAATGTCAGGAATCGACGGCGGATGGCTGGCGGTTCCGGCTGGTCACTGTCAGGACCGAAGGGCCGGTCACCTCAACGACCAGCAAACCAGAGGCCTGACCTCCCCGTCCGCTGCTTGACACGCCGCGGGCAGCCTCGTATACTGGGCTGCAGCAACCTATGGCACCTCAATACCCCATGCCATTGCCCCGGCCCTCCTGTGCGCACGGGGAGATGAACAGCGGTAGAGGTGACCGAGGCGAGACACCGACAAGGAGAGAGTGGATGGCAGTCAAACAGTATCGAGTGGTAAGAAACAAGATGTTCCTCAGACTGGCGGAGCAGGTCAACAAGCTCATCGAGGATGGATGGCAGCCTCAGGGAGGGATAGCCACCGACGCAGAGGGCTTCCTGTACCAGGCGATGGTCAAGAGCTAGGCTGACGACACCACGGCGTGCGGCCGTCCTGATGCCGAGCTGCTGCAGCTTCCCCCGGGATCGGAGAGCTGCCTGGGCCGCGCGGTGACCGCATGTACTGAGCATGGCCAACCTCGTGCAGCTCAGAACGGGCAGCGGGGTGCTCCCTTCCCCCGCGCCTTTGCCCTCTGCCCGAGGAACCTGTGTACCAGAACCCGGGAGGCAGCCCGCAAAGCCCACGGAGTCCCGCCGGCACAGCCCCTGGCGTCGCCCCCGGCCGCGCCTTCGCCACGCCCATCGGGCCTCCCCACGGTTGGCAGGTCCCGGCGCCCGGCCAGGGCTGTTGCGAGTGAACGCAGTAATACTGCTGGCTTCTGAGGGCCCGCCAGCCGACCATGGCCGAGAGCGATAAGGGCAACGACACGGGGGCGTCGCCGACCCTCGCCGGCGAGATAGGCGAGATTCTGGGGCAGCGCCGGCCGTGGGGGACCATCGCCGGTCTGGCCCTGGGCCTGGCCCTCCTCGCGGTGGCAGCCTGGGGCGTCGACCTGGAGGCGGTGTGGCAGGCCATGCAGCAGGCGCATCCGCTATGGACTGGATTGAGCCTCCTGATGGTCCTCCTCACCCTGGGGGGGAAAGTGGCCCGCTGGCACGGGCTCTTCGGGAGATCGCTTGGTCCCCGCTACCGATCCCTGGCGCGGGCGCTGGTGGTCGGAAAGCTGGTCAGCGCCCTCATCCCGGCTCGAGTGGGGGAGCTGGCCCGGTTCTACATACTGGGCTCGGACGAGAACATGAGTCGCGCCACAGTGATGGGGACCATCGCCGCCGAGAAGGTCTTCGACCTCCTCCTTCTGGTCCTCGCCGCGGGACTGACGGCCGTCGTCGTCCCGTTGCCGGCGTGGCTGACCGGCTCCTTGGCCACTGCAGCAGGGGTGGGCGGGGCGGTCTTCGTGGCCGCCATGGCCCTACCCCACCCCTGGATCACCCTCGCCGCCCGCCGCATAGGCTCCCGGCTGCCGGAGTCGGCCGCCGTCTGGCTCACCGACATCGTTGAGCACGCGCTGATCGGCCTGGGGAGCCTGCGACGCCCCCGCCTGGCTGCCCAGGCCTGCGCATGGTCAGTCCTTGTCTGGAGCCTGATGACCGCCACCAATCTGGCCCTGTTTGGCGCCTTCGATCTGAACCTGTCCGTGGGGGCAGCGCTGCTGGTGGTCACCCTCATCAACGGCGTCACCATCGTGCCCGCCTCCCCGGGGGACCTGGGCGTCTTCCACAGCCTCACCGTCCTCGGCTTACGCTCTCTGGCCCACGGAGGGTCACCCGGCATCGCCAGGGCCACTGCCCTGGCCTACGCCACGGTCCTTCACGTGGTGGTCTACGGGCCTCGGGTTTTGCTGGGTGCAGTCGCGCTCGGGCTCCGGCCACGGCCGAAACGGCCTGAATCGTAGCCTGCGGGCCCCCTCCAGCTCGCCCCAAGGCGGGGGAAGAGAGCGTGGCCGACACCACGCCTCCCCCGGCACCCCCCGGTACTGCCGGCGAAGATTGACAGGACGAGGGCCGCTCGCAGCACTGGTTCTGATCTCCGAGCACAATGTAGGATCGACTAAAGGAACCAACTAGGGTTCTACTGAAAGGAGGTCATTGGTCCCCCTCACTGTGGCGAGCATCGGATGAAGAGTGGGATTCTAGCTGAACTCGTCCCGATAAGTCCATCTGCGTCGGGTGAAAGTGGGGCTTCGCACCCAGGTCCCCCAATTGTCTATCGGTTCTGTCAGGAGAGCCAGGTAGAGACCCTGAAGGTTCCAGAGACTCAACGTGTCCGTCAATACCGTGGGTAAAGGGGCGTCTAGACTAGAACCAATCTGGCAGATGACACCATAGGGAGCCCCCTATGGCGCCCAGCAACTGCCGAGGCGACGAACCACGTCCCGACTCCTTGGCCCAAGACGTGATTGGCGGCTTATCGGCACAGTCTGGCCAGAGGTTACGCTATCCAGATGTCTTGAGCATCGTGAGGCCTGCCAGCAGATTGGATCAGTGGTTCGGTGACCTGCTTGTAGACAGCCGGCTAGCCGCCAAGCGCACAACCGGAAGCATTTCCTGAGGGTAAGTGGTATACTTCTGCTTCGTTGACAAGAGCACTACGAACAGCTCGAGATAGCATCATAGTGGGGCAGAACCTGTTCGTAGTCAGGCACGCAGCG
>SKLM01000020.1 GCA_007123205.1 Thermoflexales bacterium | reverse complement strand
TCGTCCAACTCGTCTACAGCGAGAACCCGGGGGCGTTCCTCGGCCTTGGTGCGGAGCTCCCGCCACCCCTGCAGATCCTCATCTTCGGGATCCTGGCCGGGTTGATGACCCTCGCCGTTGCCGCCTATGCACTGACCGCTCGCGGCCTCACCCGGGCGGAGGTCACGGCGGCCTCTTTGGTGGTCGCCGGGGGAATCGGTAATCTCATCGACCGGGCTGTTCATCAGGGCAGGGTGACCGACTTCGTCAGCATCGGCATCGGGCCCCTCCGCACTGGCATCTTCAACGTGGCCGACGTGGCGATTCTGGCGGGTGTGGGATGGTTCGTGGTCCTGTACGCTCTCGGAGTTCCGGGCCACTCAGAGCGCGACGCCAACAGTGGCCACGGGAGCTAGAGGCCATCCACGCACCGAAGCGCGCCCGAGGAGGAGGCCGGAGATCAGCAGGGGATCCGCGCTGAACGGGGCGCAGTGGCGTGCGGTGCCGGCGGCCGGTCCTCATGTTACAATCTGGCCGCGCAAGATCTGAGTGTCCCACGGGAGGGAAGATGGCAGAGACAGTCCTGAGTGTCACGGAACTCCGTAAGGTCTACGGTGATTTGCTTGCCGTCGACCAGGTGAGCTTCCGAGTGAGCCGCGGCGAAATCTTCGGCCTGCTGGGCCCCAACGGGGCTGGGAAGACGACGATCCTGGAGTGCCTGGAAGGGATCCGCCAGGCCGATGGGGGCACCATGGAGATCATGGGGATCGACCCTGGCCGGGAGCCACGCAAGCTGCGGAACCTTGTCGGGGTGCAGCTCCAGCGCTCCGGTCTGCCTGCGACTATGACGGTTCACGAGGCCCTGCGCTTCTTCTGTGCCTATCACGGCGTCGCCCCCCGCTATGACCTGGTGCAGCGCCTCGGGTTGGCGGAGAAGCGCACCGTCCAGTACCAGAAGCTCTCGACGGGCCAACAGAGACGCCTGGCGCTGGCCCTGGCCATCGCCCATCGGCCGTCTGTCATCTTCCTCGATGAGCCCACTGCGGGGCTCGACGTCGGCTCCCGGGTCGAGCTTCACACCCTGATGCGCGAGCTACAGGCGGAGGGCACCACGCTGATTATGGCCACCCACGACATGGCCGAAGCGGAGAAGATGACGGACCGCGTGGCCATTTTGCTGCAGGGGAAGATCGTCGCCACAGGATCGCCGACCGAGCTCACCGCCACTGGCGCGGGTACCACCAAGGTCTCCGTCCGCAGCGAGGACGCCCTTCTCGTCAAGGATGATCGGGCCTTCCCCGCCGTTGACCAGCGCTTCATCGACGAGGAGTACGCCGTCTACTACAGCACGGACCCCGGTCCCACCGTCTCCGCTATCCTCCGCTATCTTGAGGATCAGGGCGACCGGTTGATCGACCTGCGTGTTGAACGCCCGTCCCTGGAGGAGCGCTTCCTGGAACTGACGCATCGTGAAGGTGCCCAATGAATGGATTCGTCGAACACTTCAGCTACGAGTTCAAGTCGGGCCTGCGCAACCCATCCCTGCTGCTGATCAACTACCTGTTCCCCCTGGGTTTCTATGCCATGATGGGGTTGATTATGACGGCCATCAACCCGCTCTTCAGAGCCTTGATGATCCCGGCTATGGTGATCTTCACGATCGTCGCCAGTACCGTCCTGGGGATGCCTGGTCCCCTGGTCGAGGCCCGGGAGGCCGGTGTGTTCCGCAGCTACAGGATCAACGGGGTCCCGGCCGCCTCTATCCTGACCATCCCGGCGCTCACCACTGGTTTCCATGCCCTCATCAGCGCGGCCATCATCACTGTGACCGCCCCGGTGCTCTTCGAAGGGGACATGCCCGTCCACCTCGGTGCCTTCGTCGCCATCACGCTGCTCACCGCCTTCACCTGCGCGAGCCTGGGGATGTTGATCAGTGTGATCTCGACGGATTCGCGGGCCACGATCCTATGGTCCCAGCTGATCTTCCTGCCGTCGATGTTGCTCGGGGGACTGATGGTGCCTCTGGATGCCCTTCCGGAAAGAGTACACTCCTTCTCCGCGCTCCTTCCGGTGTCCCACTCGATGGAGCTTTTCACCGGCTGGGCCTACGGCCGCCCGACGACCCTTAACCCGCCCGTGGCGGCGGCGGTCCTGGCCAGCAGCGGGCTCTTGGCCCTGGCACTGTCCATCGTCCTGTTCAACTGGGACACCCGGAACCAGACGCGCCGGGCCCATCCGCTGCTGGCAATCCTCGTTGTCGTGCCCTTCGCGGTTGGAGCGCTGCTGGTTCCCTGATGCGGCGGAACGGGGGTCAGCCCCGATCCCGGCTGACACGAGCTCCAGCATAGTACCTCCCAGCCCGTGCGGAGATCACGGGCGGTCGTGGATTACTACGGACGTGTGTACCTCTCCATGTCCACTGGAGCCTTCTCAGAGAGATCGTCCAGGGCATCGTACAGCAGCTGCAGGACGTACTCCGGGTTGTGGGAGAAGGCACCCGGGTCCTGGTGAACGTAGTGGTAGTTGTAGGCAGCTCGCAAGAGCCGGGGCGTCCACGACAGGTACCGATTGGGGAACGTCAGATCCTGCTCCTCGGCGTCGATCTCCTTAAAGAAGAAGTAGGGAAAGGCATCTCCGTAGAGGATGGGATCCTCGACTACCTCAGCCGCGTAATAGTGGATGGCAGCGTAGAGAGCCGTGTGCAGCGCCTCTATCTCGGCGAGAATGCCCTTCTGTGTGTTGCCGTCTCCGTCGTGATCGGTGGGAAGCTCCCGGATGTCATAGATGTCGTCGTAGTCAACGACATTCGCATGACACGGGGCGCAGTCTCGCGGGTTGATCTTCAGACTGTGAGCGTCGTGGCAATCTGTGCAGCGGGCATAATCCGGGGCGTGTGCATAGCGGCCCACGTATTCTCGGTCCGCATATTGGTAGCCGACAGCCACCTCAGCGCCCATGAGGGTGGCAGCGGCAACGCCGTAGTGGACGTTGATGAACTCCAGTTCCTCGTCGACTGTGTCTGCCTCCAGCCCTTCGATGGCCTCATTGACGCCAACGGTAGACGCCCTCCCCGAGTGGCAGTTCATGCAGTTGGCCTCCGTCCACTTCAGCCCCGTCACCTCCGTGTCACCGGGGAAGACGACGCTCGTCAGCTCGTGGGCCGGCTCGCTGTGGCAGGCGTAACAGTAGATGACGCTGCCCACCGGTGAGGGCTCGTCCACCTGTCCCGGGGTCCTGTCGTCCAACCCCAGGTAGTCGAGATACCCATAGAGGCCGTGGCACTTGGCGCACCCCTCCGGGATCACCGGGGGGTCATCGTCGTCCCAGTAGGTGAAGGAGAGGGAGGTTCTATCGGAATGCCCGGACTGCGTCCATTGGGCCGGAATCGCCTCCAAAGGCTCGGGACGATCGATGATGGAGAAGGTGGCCTGCGCTACCGCGGCCACCAGAGCCAGCGCTGCCACGATGGTGATGAGCTTCGGCCAGTCCATGGTGGTCCTTTCAGTGTTGTGCTTGAGTGTCCTCCGCAGGGCGCCCATCGGCAGGCTCACTATTGCGTTCAGCCAGATCTAATGTACCATGAGGTCCATGATACAGCAGAACCTGTGCCGTGACAAACCGGGAGGGGCGTGGTCGGAGACCAGCCCATCCGCTGGATAGGAGGATCTGACGCCGATGCATCAACTGCGAAAACCGACACTGGTGGCGCTGTTCGTCCTTGGTACCGTGGCGCCCGTTCTGATCATGCTCCTCGCGCCCCAGCCGCCGACGCGGCAGTGGTGGCGGGATGGCGCGGTGGCTCTGGGCTTCCTCGGTTTCGCCCTGATGGGCTGGCAGTTTATGCCTATGACCCGGCTGACATTCCTCACCGAGACCTTCGGCAACGGGACCCTGATCAAGTGGCACGCCGATCTATCATTGGCCGCCTTCTACCTCGTGCTGGCGCATCCCATGGTTCTTGTGATCGGCAATCCTCGGAATCTCGTCGCGTTCAACGTGCTCACCGGGGTCGGACGCCTGCGCTCGGGGGTCGTGGCTTTCGCGCTGACTCTCGCGATCGTGGCGACCTGTCTCTGGAGGCGCCGGCTTAACCTGCGCCGCAGGCCCTGGTGCTGGTTGCACGACCTCCTGGCAGCCGCCATCATGGGCTTTGCCCTCCACCACGTGCTAAGGGTTGGCTACTACACCTCCCTGCCGCTGCAGCGTTGGCTATGGATCGCCTACGTGGCGGTCTGGGGGATCTTGGTTGTCTATACACGGGGATCGGCGGAGCTGGCACGCGCAGAACCATAGGGACGTTCCGCAGGAGGCCTGCGCAGATGGCGTGAGCCTTCGGGCCCGATACCTTCGGGCCGATTGGCTGTTGCCACCGTCGGTGGCGGGGATTCGTCCTTCCTCCTCCGGGACACGGCCGAAGCACGATACGTAGCAGTGGAAGGGAGGGTGGCCATGCCGTATGCCAGGAACGCGGTCGACGGCAGACGAGTCTACTTCGAGGACGATGGCGGGCGCGGAGCGCCGGTCGTCTTCCACGGTGGATTCCTGGACTCCGTACCCACGGTGCGGGCCCTCGATTTGGCTGAGGCCCTGCGTGATGAGTACCGCCTGATCTTTGTCGATCACCGGGGCCTGGGACGCAGCGACAGGCCCCACGACCCCGACGCCTACGCGATGTCGATCCGGGTGGCGGACGCGGTGGCGGTTCTCGATGAGTTGGAGGTCGAGCGGGCCCACTGCATCGGGTTGAGTTGGGGTGGCAGGCTCGGGTTCGGCATCGGGCAGCACGCACCTCACCGGGCGTCGTCGCTCATCATCGGTGGTAATCAGCCCTATGCCTGGCCCGACGGCCCGCTTACCCGCATCGTGACCCAGGGACTGCGGGCGGCTCGGCGGCAGGGCATGGAGGCCCTGGTCCGGGCGATGGAGGAGTTCTGGGATACCCGCTTTCCCGAGACCGTGCGCGAGCACTACCTCGACAACGATCCCGCCGCTCTGGATGCGGCATGGACAGAGGCCCGCAGCGAGGGGGCGATTTCCCAGGACCTTGGGGCGTGGCGGGTCCTGTGTCTGATCTTTTTGGACGCAAAGGATGCCGATTTCGTTCCGCTGGCGGAGCGGGCCGCGGCGGAGATACCGGCCGCCGAGCTTCTCTTGCTTACTGAGGAAGACCACATCCAGACTCACCTCCGGCAGGGCGATCGTTTGGTCGATGCTGTCCGTCGCACCATTTCGGCCTCCGACCGCTAGACGCGGCCTCGCATCGCAGCCGCACCGCCAGGGGTTCAGTCGCGATGCCGGAATGCCCCATTAGCGGCGAGTGGGCCGCATCTGTCTTGGCGCCTTTCTCGGGACAACCGCCCGGCTGCTCCGCCTCGAGTAGCGGACGGGTGGTCAATATCTCGTGCTTCTCTGCTCTCTGTCCTCCCTGCCCGTGGATGATGAGAGCTCCAGAGCCTCGTTCATACTGCCCGTCCGGTAGCCCTCGAGATCCAGCGTCACATAGACGTACCCGAGCTGCTTCAGAGCCCTCGCGACGCGTTCTCTGGCCCCGCCCTCCATCAACCGTTCCGGTTCCTCGCGCTGTCCGAGCTCAATCCTGGCGAGGTCCCCATGGCTGCGCACCCTGAGCTGACGGAGTCCTATCTCGCGCAGGAACTCCTCGGCCTTCCCCACACGCGCCAGTTTCTCCTCCGTGATGGCTTCTCCGTAGGGAAATCGCGATGCGAGACAGGCAAAGGAGGGCTTATCATGCGTGGGGAGGCCGAGCGCCCGGGAGAGTTCCCTGATCTCATCTTTTCCGAGGACCGCTTCGAGCAGTGGACTGCGCACGTTCAACTCGGCGGCGGCCTGCATACCGGGGCGGTAGTCGTACATCGCGTCGTCGCTGTTGGTGGCGTCGGCCACCCATTCAAGGCTTTCTTCTTCGGCCATCGAGCGCAACTGGCCGAAGAGCTCCTTCTTGCAGAAATAGCACCGATTGCTCGGGTTAGCGGCGAACTCCGGATCGCCCAGCTCGTCGCTCTCGAATACTCTGTGACGCACCCCTATCCGGCGCGCTAGCCCTTCGGCCTCTCTGAGCTCTCGCTCCGGATAGGTCGGGGAGCAGGCCGTAGCCGCCAGCACGTTCTCCGCGCCCAATGCATCCACAGCC
>SKLM01000095.1 GCA_007123205.1 Thermoflexales bacterium | reverse complement strand
CGCACGGTGGTCGAGGACCCTTCGGTCGGTATTCCGGTCCTGATGCACCACGCCGGTGCCGGCGTGTGGACAGAGAGCCCGCGAGGGGGAGTGTCCTCCGAAGTCCTGCTGGGCAAGTTGTGCCGACTGGCAGGGGCCGACGCCGTGATGCACAGCTCTATCTACAGCAGCCAACCCTTGAGGCGCGACAGATATGTGAGCACAGCGCGATTCCTGCGGATGCCCTTGTACGACCTGCAGCCATCTATGCCCGTCGTGGGTGGAGGCGTCCACCCTCAGACGGCGCTCCGCATCATCCAAGACATAGGGTCCGATGTCATGCTCGCTGTCGGAGGGGCCGTCCACGGACATCCGGGGGGAGCGGCGGCTGGCGCCAGAGCGATGCGTCAAGCCATCAGCGCTGCTGTTGACGGTGTCGACCTTCCGACTCGGGCCGCAGAGCAGCCGGAACTCAAGGAAGCCCTCGCCCTTTGGGGCGACGCCGGGTAGACTGGGGAGGAAGGCCCATATGGATCCGGCGGTGAACCTACGAGGTGATCAACCATGGCCGTGAAGGAGCACATGAACGGGCGGGAACGGATCATAGCTGCGCTGAACCGGGAACCGACCGATGGGGTACCCTTTGACATCGGTGGGACGAATGTGACCAGCCTCAACGTGCGCGCCCACAACAAGCTGGAAGCACATCTGGGGATCGAGTCTCCAACCAGCTATGGGAACTACCGGAGCCAACGCACTCAGATGTCTGAGTCGCTGTCGCGATTCCTCGGGTCCGACGTGCGGCGCGTTCACGTCCCCTACCCCACTCCCCTCCCGGAAGAGGTGACCAAGCCGATCCAAGTGGATGAGTGGGGGGTCGAATGGCGGCAGGCGGACAGCGGGCTCTATTACGTCAGGTCGTCGCCTCTCGCGGATGCGGCGACGACAACAGATCTGGAGACGTTCGACTGGCCGGACTCAGCCGACTTGGTGAGCGTCGAGGAGGTGGCTGAGGCGGCCCGGGCCCTGCGGCAGAAGACGGACTGTGCGATCTCCCTGGATCTCCCCAACGGGATCGTCCACCTCACGCAGTATCTGCGCGGCTTCGAGCAATGGCTTATCGACAGTGCCATGGACCTCTCATTCTTCGACACGCTCCTGGAACGGGTCACCGAGATCTACATCGAGACGATCAGGCCCCTTCTGACCGCAGTGGGTGACACCATAGATCTGGTGACCTTCTGCGACGACATCGCGATGCAGAGTGGTCCTTTTGTGGACCCCCGAGTGTACCGACGGTGCATCAAGCCGCGGCATGCCAGAATACTGCGGGCTATCCGACAGACCAGCGACGCCGGCGTTATGTTCCACAGCTGTGGGTCGGTAGCCTGGGTCCTGCCGGACCTGATTGACATGGGGATCGACGCAATCAACCCAGTCCAGGTGTCGGCGGCCGATATGGATACCAGGTCCCTGAAGCGTGAATTCGGTGACCACATCTGCTTCTGGGGCGGTATCGATACCCAACGGGTCCTGCCCTTTGGCACACCGGAGGAGGTCGAGGAGGAGGTACGCCGCAGGATCGAGGATCTGGCGCCCGGCGGAGGCTATGTGATCGCTTCGGTGCACGTGATCCAGCAGGAGGTGCCGCCGGAGAATATCCTGGCCATGGCGCGGGCTGCGCACATCTATGGGGGCCGCTCCGACGGGAGCAGGTTCTTGCCGTATGTCGACGGTGACGGTTCAGGGGCGACGCAACCCTCGGATCGATGAGCAGCGGAGAGCCCCGACCAGCGCGGACAACAGAGGGCGGGAGCGATCCGGTCGGGCCATAGGTTAGACCAGCACAGGGGGATTCGCTGAGGAGGCACCAATGACACGCTACTCGAACGCACTCCTTCCCAACGACGGCAAGCTGGTGGTCATGGCGCTGGATCACGGGCAGTTGTTCGGCCGCCTCTACGACAGAGCTCGCGATCCGAGGCCTCTGCTGGAGGCCGCAGTAGCCGGTGGTGCCGACGCGGTCATCTCGTCATTCGGTATCTTCAAGGCCCACCTTCCGGTCCTCAAAGGAAGAGTGAAGACGATCCTGCGCCTGGACGGAGGGCCGAGCCGTTATCTGGAGCAATGGCCTCACTACACCGAATGGCATCAACTCTATGACGTACCCGCTGCCCAAGAGAACGGGATCGATGCGGTCATCGTCATGCTCTTCTTCGGGGGCGCTGTGGAAGCGGCGACCAGCCGCATACTCGCCTCGGTGGCCACCGAAGCGCGAAAGGTCGGGATGCCCGTCATCGCCGAGGTCATCCCCTGCCCAGGGCCGACGATCGCTGATCCCTACGATCCTGTGGTGATCGGTGATGCCGCACGCTACTGCTTCGAGTTGGGAGCGGACATGGTGAAGACCACGTACACGGGCACCCCGGAGTCCTTCAGCGCTGTGACCAAAGGCTGCCCCATCCCTGTCGGGATTTTGGGCGGAGAGCACAGTGGCTCCGTGCGTGACCTTCTGGCGTCGGTAAAGGGAAGCGTTGATGGGGGTGGCGCAGGCGTTTTCTTCGGCCGGAACATCTGGCAGCGCAGCAATCCGGTGGAGATACTCCAGGCGCTGAGGCAAATCGTGCACGAGGGAAGCTCGGTCGATGAGGCTCTCACGACCGTGCAGAGTATATGAGCAGACACGGTCTTGCCCTGCTCGTCGTTGAGGTGACCGGCACTTGGATGAGTCGCATCACTGTCACGAGGGCCGTTGATGGACGCGGGGTTTGGCCTGCTGGCATCTCGGCCGAAGTGTCGGTCACCTGGCGCGTCAGCGATGACAGAACGGCACTGAGCACTGCGCCGGTCTTGACACCGCACATTGAGATGGTATACTAATCGATAATCGGTTATCGTCCCAACTATGTGACTGACTGAGCAGTGCGATCTCCAATGAAGCGGTTGCTCTACGGTGTGGTGCCGGTCTCTCGCCCTCCCGAAGTCCCGTCAACCTGGGCAGAGGTTCAGCTGCCTCGCGACAACCTCCACCGCATCAACACGCCTCAGTCTGTCGGTCTTGACGTCTCAGCAGGGCTCTGAAACACTCGCTCAATCTGGCGCCGCATCACGGTAGGTGACGCAAGGGGGTGAAAAGCGAACGAGCTTCTCGGGTAGTCAGGCATTCCGATCGTGGACCGAGACGAAGGCTACTTTACCACTGGAGGGATCAGTTATGAAGGACGTCAGGTACTTCGCTCCGACCGAGATGGCGGAGGCCACACAGCTGCTCGCCAGATACGGGGACGGGGCCGCCGTTCTGGCAGGAGGCACGGATCTGGTGCCCCAGCTCAACTACTACGAGCGACATCCGGAAGCCATTGTGTTCATCGGCAACCTGAACCTTGGCTATGTCAAAGAGGATGACAGCAAGCTCGTGATAGGCGCGGGCACCACCTTGGCGGAGTTACTGGCCAGCGATCTGGTGGTCGCACACTTCGGTATTCTGGCGGACGCTATCTCCGAGCTCGGCACGGTGGCCATACGCACGACGGCCACCATCGGAGGTAACATCGCCAACGCATCACCGGCTGCTGATACGGTCCCGCCGCTGCTGGTTATGGACGCCGACCTCGTCCTGGTGGGGCCGGACGGAGAGCGGACTGTCGCATTGCAGGATTTCTTCACGGGGCCGGGCGAGACGATCCTCGATACCGGAGAGCTGATCAGTGAGATTCACGTGCCGTTGCTGAACGGTGGGACGAGCTTCAAGAAAGTGGGTATGCGCAAGGCTCAGAGTTGTGCCATCGCCGCCGTGGCAGTGCGGATCGAGATGGATGGCGACACGTGCACGGATGCCCGCGTTGCGCTGGGCTCGATGGCGCCGACGCCGCTGCGCTGTACCACTGCGGAGGATCTCCTCAAGGGCGAGACCCTCGACGCAGACCTGGTCGCCAGATGCGCTGAGGCTGCTGTCGGCCAGACTAAGCCCATCGATGACCAACGGGCTTCCGCCTGGTACCGGATCAAGGCTGGAAAAGCTCTCATCGCCAAGGCCCTGTCCGAAGCGGCCGGGCTGGGCATGTAGGTAGGGAGGCAATCGATCATGAAGGAAACACTATCGTTCGTCTTGAACGGCTCTCCGGTAGACGTCCTGGCCGCGCCCACTGAAACGCTTCTTGACTTACTCCGCGAGCAGCTGGGCGTAACCGGACCAAAGCGTGGATGTGATGAAGGCGATTGCGGAACCTGCACGGTCCTTCTGGACGGCCAACCAGTGCGGAGTTGCCTTACCATCGCGTTGACCGTCGCTGGTAAGGAGATCACGACTGTGGAGGGCCTGGCCGACGGTCGCAAGCTCCACCCACTTCAGAAGGCATTCCACGAACGTGGCGCGTTCCAGTGCGGCTTCTGTACGCCCGGAATGCTCATGTCGGCGAAGGCGTTGCTAGACGGCAATCCGAACCCGACCCGGAGAGAGATCGTCGACCATATGTCGGGGAACCTGTGCCGTTGCGGATCCTACGAGGAAGTCATTGAGGCGATCCAGGCGGTTGCCAACGGTGAGTACAAGGAGTAGGAACGATGACAGAATATGTCGGAATGTCAATGCCACGATACGACGGGGTAGGACAGGCAACGGGCAGGACCAAGTACGTGGACGACTTCGTGCTTCCGGGAATGGTCTACGTGAAGGTTCTGCGCAGCCCTGTACACAAAGGGGTTATCCGTCACCTTGACCTATCCGCCGCCGAGAATACGCCAGGAGTGGTCGGCGTGCTCTCAGCGGAGGACGTCCCCGGCGTGAACTTGTACGGTGCCGGGGGAGACCAGCCGGTCTTCACTCCCGAGCACATCCGCTATAAGGGTGAGCTCATCGCAGCCGTGGTGGGGGTGGACGAGGATACGGCCATGGAAGGTGTCGAGAAGATCGACATCCAAATCGAAGAGCAGACCCCCGTATTCGATATGTTTGAGGCCATGAAGCCGGATGCGCCGTTGGTGCGCCCGGATTCCGAGAGCAATCTCTGGGAATACGAGCCCGGTCAGACGACGCGGGTCATGTATATCGGGGACGTTGAAGAGGGTTTTGCGCAAGCCGAGCACATCGTCGAGGGGCGCTACCAGACCGGTGAGCAGGATCACGCCCCCCTGGAGCCTCACGCCTCCGTCGCCTACCTGGACGAAGCCGAGCGCCTGGCGATCCACACGGTCAGCCAATGCCTCTACTTCCAGTTGGGCCAGCTGGCCGCCATTTTCGGGCTGCCGATGAGCAAGATCCGCTACATCGGGGGCACGGTAGGGGGCGGGTTCGGCGGCAAGAACCACATTCACGCAGACCACGTCGCCGGCATCGCCGCTCTCAAGTTCGGCAGGCCAGTTAAGTACCGTGAGACCCGCCGGGAGGACCTGCAGTACTCCACGAAGCGGGGCGTGTTCATCCTCGACTACAAGACAGGCGTGAGGGACGACGGAACTCTGGTTGCCAACCATATCAAGTTATGGCACGACAGCGGTGCCTATGGCGGCTTCTCTCCCTACGGAGGCGAGAAGTGCAGCATGTTCGCCTCAGGGCCCTATCACATACCCAACATCAGAACCGAGGCACAGACGATCCTGACGAACAAGGCTGGTTCCAGCTCTATGCGCGGCTTCACGATCATGAACGGTCAGTTCCCTATGGAGATGCAGCTGCACAAGATCGCAGAGGAGACCGGCATCGACCCCTGGGAGCTGCGCTTCATCAACGCCTGGCGGGACGGAGACAAGGGCGTCTCCCGCTACACCGTCCGGGGTGCCGGGGCCATCGAGGCGATGAAGAAGGCCGCCGATTTGGCTGGGATCGAGCTCCCCGAACACCTCCTCGCTATGGATTCGCGCACCCCTCCCCCCCAGCGAGGAGAGGCCGCAGACGTGGTAGACTAGGAGGTAGATACTATGAAGAAGCGAGGTGTGGGCTTCTCTTGTGTTCTGCACCCCTCTGGAAACAAGGGGGCCGGTGATCCCAGTCAGGCAGCCATCGAGCTGAAGCCTGACGGGACGTTTGTGCTTCTCGTTGGCGCGGTGGATATCGGGCAGGGATCTACGACCATCCTGCGGCAGTTCGCCGCGGATGCGCTCGACGTTCCCATCGAGAACATCTTCGCCAGCAACTTCGCCGATGACTTCGCGCCACTGAGTCTGGG
>SKLM01000253.1 GCA_007123205.1 Thermoflexales bacterium | reverse complement strand
TGCCAGGTTTGCGGACCTGGAGAGCGTCAAGCAAGATGTGCTGGGGCGCGACGACGACCGGCTGCGCCGGCGCCTGTTTCGCATGTTCGGGCGGCAGTTCCTGCTTAGGCTGTTGAAGCTCCGCATCCTGACACCCTACGGGCTGCAGGTCGAGTATGTCGTGCTTGGGGGCGATGCCGATGCCCTTGCCGTGACCGAATCCGGGGTCTGCGAGAACTCGTATGCCTGGGATACGGAGACGGAGATCACGCGGGAGCAGGTGGGTACCCAGCGCATCTCGGTGGCCGGGGCGGATCCGGCCGCCTTCGCCGTCAACACCTTCGGTTTCCAATAGCTGGCCCTGGAGACGGCTCTCGATCGCCGCTACGACGCGAGCATCCCGATCCAGTGGGGCAGGGGGATGCACCTTCTGGAGTGGGACACGGCAGTGCGCGATATTGAGGTGACCGAAAGGCGGGGGCCGAGCTGGCGGCGCGCTATCTCAGCCGCTATCCCGAGCGGGTGCACAAGGCGGTCTTCCACTCCCCCACGCCCCTGTAGGATGAAGGACAGTTCTTCTGCAACTACGCACGGACGGGGGCGGCCACGGGGCCGAACGTGGTGTTGGAGCCGAGGGTGCTGCTGGCGGCGAACCTGGCGGCTCACGGGCCGGCGGCGGCCCAGAAGCTGGTCTCGCAGGAGGTGATGGGCGCGTTCCTGACGCGTTTGTTCAACCTAAGGACCTGCGTGTGCGCGAGGCATGCATACGCGGCGCCGGAACTGGAGCGAGGGGGGGGCAACTACTACGTGCAAATGCGCACCGAGTTGACTGCCCGGGCGTTGCCGGATCCGCGCCCGCGCCTGGCGGAGAACCTGACGCCGAGCCTGGTGCTGGCTGCCGAGCGCGACTACCTGCCGTGGGAGGTGATCCTTCAGTACAGGGATGCGCTGCTGAACGAGAAGGTATTCTACTTCGAGGGCGCGGGGCACATGATCCAGGTGACGCAGCCGGCGCTGATGGCTGCCGTGATGCGCGCGTTCCTGCTGGATGAGCCGTATCCGGTGCTGCCGGACCCGGGGGGTGCGAATCGCCGGCCGGTGGTGGGACCGTGAGGGTTTCCGTTGGGTACAGACGCCACACCGGGGCCGCGAGAGGTGTGCGGGGGCTGGATGGGACGCAGATCTGCGCAGATCATCATGGTTCTTGGTGCGTCGGGCGATGGCTCAGCCTGCTCTAGTGAGTCAGCGCGAGTTGCCAGTTGGAGACGCGGGGGCGAAGGCCACGCATGGGGCCGGGAGTGCGGGGCTGTGGAGGAGAAAGTCGTCGGTTTCTGCACCGGGAGGGCAGACCAACGGCGCCTCGCCCCTTGTGAAGCGCGAGGCGCCGCTGGTGGGACGTCTGCAGGTCTTCTATCCCCCTTTCAGGATCAGCGGCAGGTAGATCGAGGGCGGCCGATAGAGAATCATGGCTAGCTCGGTGCCAACCGATTCGTTCGCCGGGCTGGCATCGTCCCGGAAGCGGGCGTAAACCCTTGCCACCTCACCCGGAGCGGCATTGAGCATCCACAGGGTCTCGAATGCGGCGGGGTCGTCAACGTCCTGCCACGACGCGCCGGCAAAGGACGGATCGTTGCTCAGGAGCACCTGGGCGATGTCGCCGAAGTTCCGCAGATCTTCTCCCTCCTGCTCGTACGGTGCGAGGGAGACCACCACCTCCAAGTCTCGCGTGGAGGACGCCAGGCCATTGAGGATCAACTGCGCCTCCGGGGGCACGGGATCGTCCGCGGCTGTCACCATCTCGCTGGTGAGGACACTGCTCACCGCGCCGTCGGGGCCGACTCCCCATATCTGATACACGTACGTCCCTCCGCTTGTGGTGGTCGTGTCGGTGAAGGTGCCGCTGACGGGCAGCTCCCCCGTGATCTCAAGGGCCTGTGTGACCATCTCGCCGGATGATCGACCCCCCGGGTTGAGCCAGATGCGGCGCATGTGCATCGCGGCATATGTCGGCTTCCCGTCGTAGATCAACCGCACCACGCCCTGATACCAGGGCCTGACCTCCAGGAACTCCGGGCCGACGATGGTGTCGTCCGTCGGATCCAGAGGGTCTCGTCCGCGTCTCACCTCGGACCCGTCATTCTCCCCGCCGCCGTCCGTGTCCGGATTGAGAGGGTCGGTCCCGTGGAGGTATTCTTCGTAGTTGGTCAGCCCGTCGCCGTCGGGATCACCGTGGGGGTCGCTAACCCCGTATTCCCTCTCGAATGCGTCGGGCAGCCGATTCCTGTTCTCGTCGGGGCTCTCCAGCACGGAGAACCCTCCCAACGCCTCGCGCTGGAGCTTCTCCGTGCGGGCCCTCACGCGTACCCGATATCCACCCTCAGCTCGCGGATCGGACTTCCCCTCCTCTCCTTCCGGGTGGACGACGGGCGCCTGATTCACCCGCGTGTACATCCCGGCGTAGAAACCGTCGTGAGCGCCACCATCACCGTGTTCGCCGTCGTCGTACAACCAGACGTGTGTCTCTGTCCCGTCGGGGGCGGTAACCCAGGCCTCCATCTCGGCGCCGGGAATCGGGGCCCGACCGGACAGGAAGGCATAGATCGGCACACGGTTTCCAGTCAAGTAGCGGCTCCCCAGGCGATCCGGGAGCAGCAGGTGGAGCGTCACACCGGTGTGCGCGCTGGCCAACACCTGATACTCGACGAAATGGAACTCGCTGCCCTTGTACTCTACGATCATCGTCCACACCCCGGGCTCGGGGCTCGGGATGCGCCATCCCACGTGTCCGTAGGCGTAGTCCTCGAATGTGTAGGGCTCGTCCGCCCGTGTGATGACTTGTCCGCCGGGCGTCCTCAGGCTGAGGGTCAGCTCTGCATAGGCCTTGCTGAACCAGTCCAGGGCAAACACGACCTCGGCGATGGATTCGTCGATCACCACCCTGTGGATGGCCTCCGGATTCTTGGGGGTTACCTCGCCAATTTCCTGCATCAGACGCTGACGGCCCTCGCCCTGGGCCTGGGCGTACTCATAGACGTCGCTCAGAGCCAGCGCCATCTTTGCCTCCGAAAACGGGCCCACTGCCTGAGCGGAGGCCGCCGCACTGACGAAGACATCGTTATAGAAGAAGGCTCCGCCCGTCTCGGTGGCGATCTCTTGCATCAACGTCTCGTCGGAGGCCGGTCCGAAGGCGATGGCCGTCACCGGGCAGCCGGTGTCCTTGACCTCGTTCACGATGTCGGCCCAGCGGGGATCGGCGTTCTCCATCCCATCTGAGAGCAGCACAAACGAGCAGCGCGAGTTACCGGTGGGGCTGCCGACCCGCTGGCTGACTGCCTCCCTCAACCCGGCGCCGATGCTCGTCATACCCCCGGCAGTCAGATCGCTGATGTACAGCTTGGCATCCTCGCGCACGGTTCCTCCCACCGGCACCAGCCCGAAGGGAGCCGGGTTGACGGCCTGGTTGTAGGGCACCACGGCCATTCCGTCGTCGTCCCGGGTGACGTCGACGTAGAAACCGGCCGCCTCCTGGGCCGCTGCCAGTTTCCCGCCTCCGTGTACGCCCATCGAACCGGACCGGTCGACTACCAGCACCTGATCGCTCCTGTCCTCGTCGTACACGACGCTGTCGGCGCTCGTATCGAAGGCCATGACTACCCCGCTGCCGGGATCCTCCAGCCTGAGTTCCAGATCGTAGATCCCGTTGGCCAGCGACGGGGCCTGGATGACGAGCCAATACTGCTCCTGAATGAAGCCCCCGTTGATCACCATCGCATCGGCTCCGCCGACCCGCGCCTGGAAGTGGTCGTTCGTCAGCCCTGCGACCACCGGGCCGGTGGGCGATCCGTTGGTGACCAGCACTTGCGCCAGGAGATGTGTGGCCGGCGTCACGTAGGCCACGGCGCTGCTGTTTGGCATCTTGATCTCAAGGACCGGATCGGCGCAGCCCAGGGTGACGTCCACCTGGGAGCTATTCTCCAGGCTGCCCGCGATGGCGGCGATTCGGGTGATGCCGTGGTTCAGGAAGGCCTGGGTCCAGTGCTGGCCGCTCCCCTGCACGTGGGAGTGGAAGGCACCGCCGTTCTCCGTCACCACGTGGTAGAAGGCCGGGCTGCTGCCGTGGCGGTGGAACGAAGCGAAGACCACGGGACAGTTGGCGCCCACATCCGCCGCGTAGTACAAGAGGCCGTACTTCTGCACCAGCTGGTCGCTCCATGAGGCGTCGGTACCGCTGGCGATGGTCCCGCCGTCCTCGGGATCCAGAGGGCCGTAGGGGGCCGGATTCCCCGCCTGGGCCTCGTCGATGTAGCGGTAGGAGTCATCGGGCACACCGGTGAGATCCTTTGTCCAGTTGGCCACGGCGAATTGCCTGAAGGACCCGTGGAAGTCGGTCCCTGTCCCCATGGCGCTGAGGGCGCGGTTAACGGCCGCCACGCCGGCGTAGCCCGCGGTGTTCTGCTGGAACACCCGCAGGAAGAAATCGACGCCGCGCTCCGGCTCGGTGATGATGGTCCCGTACCGTTCTGAGGCGAATTTCCACCACAGGCACGAGTTGTAGCGCATCGCGTGGCTCGTCAAGTCGGCGTTGGTGTTCAGCAGGTACTGGTTCACCTGGGAGTTGAAGGATGAGAAGTTCAGGGCCACGGGCCAGTTATCGATATTGTCAAACCAGTTGTCCTCGCTGGCCCGGGCAGTGCCCTCCTTCAGGAAGCCAGTCTGAATGGGCGCTCCGGCCGACGTATCGTGGTTGTACTGCACCCGATGGGTCAGCTCGTGGCCCAGCACCTTCTGGGCCGACTCGTCGTTGGTGAAGCAACCTGCGTATGTCGTCATGCGGTTCAGTCCCCAGCCGGTTGAACCGTTGCAGTTGCCCGGGATATCGAGTAGATGCACCTCCAGCTTGTTGGTGTACTTGGGCTCGTTGAAGCCCAGGGCGACGAAGCGGGCCCAGTAGTTCTCGACCCAGTCGGCCGCCCACTCCGCTTGATCGTGGGTAATGCTGTCTGTGGTGTAGAACACGCAGAACTTGTCGCGCTCTATCTCCTCCGGAAGATCAGCCGGGCCATCGGGGCAGGCGCTGGGTGCCGCCGGCCGGATGGCAGGGGCGTTCTGCCGGATTGAGCCTACCTCCCAGCCGCCATCCGCTTCACCGGGCACCCGGTCGCCGTTCACGGAAGAGGCGATTTGGCCACTGACCGGGACATACCCCAACAGCAGGAGTATGACCACCAGACCGACAGCGTGGGGCAGGATGCGATGCTTCAGCAAGCGTGACATGACCAACCTCCTTGTATGATAGGTATTGTCATGGTGGGGCATCCCAGGGATAATGACCGGGCACTCAGAGCCGGTCAGGTGGGCGGTTCTCATCCTCCATGTCGCACCGTCAGGTGACTTCAAAGTGGCAAGATTGTTGCCCACGCCGAGCGGCACTTCAAACTCGCATACTGTTCCCGTGCGGCTGAGGGCTGCCGCCAGAGTTCTGATACACGAGGTTGCTGCTCTGCTCGGTTCCCTGGGATACCCACCGCCTCTCTAGGTGACGCTGTTCAAGTCCATCACCCAAAGGAGTACGCATGAACGACTCAACTCTATCCATCGGTGCCGATGTCCATCTCAAGGACATCGTCCTCCGCGCAGTGGATCAGCGCGACGGTCACGAGGTTTGACCCCGAACTTCTGCTCACAGGAAGGACAGGTGACCCAGAATTTGCTTCTTCCTTTGTTCCCCGGCTTTGTGTACGCGCTCATCCCCACGCTCTTCGTGTTCTTCAACATCTTCGCCCTGAACATGTGGCTCCAGTATAGGAAGATCGGCCGCTGGGACGACGATCTGTTCGGCGAACGCCTCTACATCATCCTGAGCCTGTTGGCGAAGACAGCCCTCGCCTGGATGATCTTCGCCGGAACGCTGGCGCCGGTATAGACGACGGGCAGGGCCGTGGCAACGGCGAAGGTGCCGCCTTCGACATCGGGCGCGTTCAGAACGGGTATGCCCCCGAAGATCGGGGCCGTCGGGGGTTCTCCTTGTTGTGGGCAGAGTCCGCACATCAGCGCGCATACGCTGGAGTACGACGGCACCGCCCGTGCTTGGCGCGGGCCACCCCGGCCTCCGTTCGATGCGGGGCAGCTTCGCTACCCGCCACCCGCGTATCGACTCTCAAGGAT
>SKLM01000111.1 GCA_007123205.1 Thermoflexales bacterium | reverse complement strand
CGGAGGCAGCGCTCCGTACCAGTGATGGCTTGTTGGGTCTGGTGGCGCGGGCCGGGGCCGGGGATGCCGTCTATGTGCAGCAGCTTTACGAGCGGCCTCACTGGGGGGACCCGGTGTACGGCCCGAATCTCCGCCTGCAGGCCTACGTTGAGGCTGCCCGGCGCGGCGCGCGCGTCCGCATCTTACTCAACGGCGGCTCCTTTGACCTCGACTACCTGCCCCTCACCGCGGAGGCCGAGGCTGTCGCCGCTGTCAACGCCATCGCCGAAAGTGAAGGGCTCGATATGAGCGCCCGCCTGGGTGACCCGACTGATTACGGCATCCATAATAAGATGGTGCTGGTCGACCTGAGAGCCGGGGGCCAGTACGCTCACGTCGGCAGCATCAACGGGAGCGAGACGTCGAACAAGGTGAACCGAGAGCTGGCCCTCCAGGTGGAATCACCGGATCTCTTCCATTACTTGTACGGCGTCTTTGTGCACGACTGGGAACACGAGGTACCGTACGAGCCCTTTCTGAGTGGCGAAGCGGTGCATCATGCGGAGGGTGAAGGCAGCGGGGGCGGGGGGACCCAGCGATACGAGGGGAACTGCTGCTGGAGTTGTCTCAGCTGCTATCTCGGCACACCGGCGGCGGTTCCCGAATGAACCGCCAACCTCGTGTCCACCGTCACCGCCCGATACACGTCCTCGATCCTCGCGGCGATATACGGCCATGCATAGGATTCGGCCCAGCAGGAGGCCCGCTGGCCGATCCTCCGCCGGCTTAGATCGTCGGTTAGCAGATGAGCGATTCGCTCGGCCAGGGCTTCGGTGTCCCCGGCTGGGACCCGATAACCCGTCTTACCGTCCTTGACCAGGAAGGCGAGCCCCCCCACATCGGACGCGATGACGGGTGTGCCGCAGGCCATAGCTTCCAAAGCCACCATGCCGAAGCTCTCGTAATCCGAGGGCATCACCACCATCTCTGCCGCTGAGTAGTAGTACTGCAGCGTGTCCTGGTTCCGCGACCCCAGGAACGTGACGATGTCGCTGATCCCCAACGTCTCGCGGAGCTCCTGCAAGCGGACCATCTCATCATCCTCAGCGATGCGGCAGGGCTCCCCTCCCACGATAGGAACGCACAGGTCGTCGCGCAACTCGGGATGCCTTCGGACGACGAGAGCGATTGCTTCCAGCATGTGGTCGATCCCCTTCAGCGGTTCGATGCGGCCCACGAAGAGGATGATGCGGGAATCGGGACAGATGCTGATGTGCTCTTTGGCGTGGGCGGCTGGAATGGGGTGGAAACAGTCCGTGTCGACGCCGGGGGAGATCACGTGAACCTTGTCAGGCTCAGCCCCATAGAGTCGCGTCAGCTGGTCCAGTTCAGCGGGTGTGGCCGCGATCAGGGCGTCGCAGCGCTCCACGATATCCGTTTCCACAGTCACCCGCTGATCCGTTTCCCGCTCGCTGGGCCGCTTGTCCGCCACCACATTCTTCATCTTCCCCAATGTGTGGAACATGTGGACGACGGGCACGTCCCACCATTGGCGCAGCTCGCACGCCGCTGCTCCCGAAAGCCAGTAGTGGCTGTGGAGGATACCGTAGTCGATGCCGTCGGCCTTGGCCTGATCCAGCACGCCCCCCACGAACTCCGGAAGATGGTCGTAGACGCGGTGTTTGTCGTACGGGTGCTCGGGACCCGCCGGGAGATGAATCACCCGCACGCCGGCACCGATCCCGCGACTGATGCGCGGCACATCGGGGTTCTGCGAGCGCGTGTAGACGTCCACGTGATGCCCGCGCCGTCCCAGCTCTCGGGACAGGTCGCGCACGTACACGTTCATCCCGCCCGTCTCTTTGCCTCCCAACACCGCAAGAGGGCAGGTGTGCACGCTCAGCATCGCAATGGGATGACCGTCTGGCATAGGGTTGCTCCTCCCTTCCCGCACAGATTATACTACGGTTGGCGAATCTGGAAAGGGATCGGGGCAGAGGCTCTCTCGAGAATAACTCTGCGACAGCTATTCTCATCCCTCGCGGTGCGCTAACGCGCATGGGGAACTCCCCTCAGTCCACGGCGCAGTCCGCCCGCCGCTGGCTCCCGATGCACCCCGGGCACCGTCGCTCCGCGTGGGCAGCCAGAGTCGAGCCTCCATCCCCTTTCCCCCCGGGGGGAGAGGGTTAGGGTGAGGGGGGGCAACGTCAAAACCCTGCGCCGTCTCGATTTGCGATAATCGACGGTCCACCTGCGCACCACTCTGAAGTCCCATCCTCCCTGCCAGCTCGACCCTCAAACAGCGAATACGTTCTCCAAGTAGCGCGCCGAGAAATCTCCCCGTCAGCACCACTCCCACCCGCACACGCGAGCCCAATCTCCTGGTAGGCGAGTCCCGGGCGGTGAGCCCCAAATGCAAAAGAGTGGGAGCCCCCCGCATGGGGGCTCCCACTCTGTCCCAACCTTACCCTACGGCGCCAGTCTGGGCCGGCGGTTCAAGCCCGCGCGCAGGCGTGGATATGGCCGCCTACCAGGGATACCCTCCCGGCGAAGACATCCAGGCTGTCAATCCCGCTATAGCTCCAACTCGTCCGCCACCCAGCCCAGGCCCAATTCCTCCAGCTTCGGCCGTGTAGGGCGACCATCTTCGTCCCAGCCCGCCATCTGGTAGTAAGTCGCCTTGGCCGCCGCGACCTCCTCGGCGGTGACAGCTATCCCATCGCTCTCGCCACCCTCGAGCGGGATGTGGAGCTTCGGTGGAACCGTGTCGGCCTCCGAGCCCACGCCCTCCCTGGCATTGAAGGCCCGCATCAGGTTCACGCGCCGCTCCCCGACCTTCATGATCTCCCAGAGGCTGAAGCCCTCCCAGCCTGTGGTGGCGCGCACGGCATCCACCAGCTGGTCGGGGCTGTATAGGTGCCAGGCAGGCCCAAAGACGAACTGGCAGGCGCACACGCTGTCCAGGCAGCTGTAGAACCACTCGGTGTAGAGGGCGAAGCGCACTTTCTCAGCGTTGAGCACGGGGGGTGGCTGTGGGTCCATCAGGTCGAGTTGGGCCATCCGCGCAGGGTACGCCTCGTAGGAGGGATCGTGCTCGTGGGACTGATGGTCGGCCCCAAACGGGTTGACCGTGTAGATGAGAGCCAGGCTGCGCTTCACCTGAGGCATGTGGGCTGGGTACTCGTTCTTCTTCGTGGCCACCACCAGATCCTCTCCCACACCCAGCGCCTCGGCGGCGCGCGCAGAGCCCTCCCCCAGCACTCGTCCCAAGCCCTCCCGCTTTCCGATCCGCTCCACCATGTCCACCACCGCTTCGGCGTTTCCAAACCGGAGCTCTATCCCGTCGGTCTCCTCTGTCGTCAGCAGCCCCTGCTCGAAGCAATCCATGGCCCAGGCGATGGTTGCGCCACACGCGATGGTATCCATCCCGTACATGTTGCACAGCTGGTTCGCCATAGAGACCGCCTCCAGGTCGGAGACGCCGCAGTAGGACCCCATGGTCGCCAGAGTCTCGTACTCCGGGCCGCCGTAGCGGGGATCCACCGAGTGTGGACCTTCGTTCACCTCGACCACTCGCTTGCACCGCACCACGCACCCGAAACAGGTGTCTCGTTCCTTGAGGATCGTCTCCTGCATCCGCTCGCCGCTCAGCGCCTCAGCTCCCTCGAACGTACCGCTGGACCAGTTACGGGTGGGCAATCCGCCGGCGTGATCCTGGGGCAACAACACGCTGGCCGTGCCGAGGATGCCCAACCCATGGACGTCCGAGGTCTCGAAGTTATCCGCACCCCAGCGGGCTAGCGCCTTCACCGCTTCCCTGTCGGCGACCTCCGGTCGTTTTCCTCCCCGAACCGCTACCGCCTTCAGGTTCTTGGATGCCATCACCGTCCCCATCCCGGTCCGCCCATTGGCCCGGTTCGCCATATTGATCAGCGCACCGAACAACACCCCTTGTTCGGCAGCCGGCCCACATTGCAGCACCTGGATTCGCTGATCGTCCAGTTCCTCGAAGATAACGTCCTCGGCCTCAGCGGTGGCCTTGCCCCACAGGTGTGAAGCGTCACGCAACTCAGCCTCTCCGTCGTGAATCCACAGGAACACCGGATTGTCAGCGCGGCCCCGAATGACGATGCCATCGAATCCCGCGGCCTTCAACTCGGCGGGCCAGAAGCCGCCCGCCTGGGAATCGCCGATCAGATCGGTTATCGGGGATTTGGCCGTAGCTGTAACCCGCGACTGTCCCGAAAAAGGCGCCCCGGTGATGACGCCAGTCATCAGGCAGAGGGTGTTCTCCGGCCCCAGGGGATCCGCGTCGGCCGGTGTGTGCTTCAGGAGGTAGTGAACCCCCATGGCACTCCCGCCCAGATAGTGGCGGTAGAAAGCATCGCTCGGTTCCTCTACCTCCAACGTGCCCGCCGTCAGATCGACGTGCAGGATCTTTCCGACATACCCATGCGACATATGTTCACCTCCAGTTGTTGCTCAACAGACTTCGGTGATGAGTAGTATACTGGACGGACGGCACCGCGTCAAGCAGGAAGGGCGCCACCGCCGGGGCCTGATCCTTGCTCTCACCGTGACTGGCGCTGGGACGGGGTGCCCTCGAGGTGGAGACGCCAGACGCAGCAGTGGGTCTGCCTATAGTGGCGCATCCGCCCCGGTGCCGGTCACCTCAGCCCCTCTGAGGAAGATGAGATCGTGGACGAATCACCCTGTGGTGGACAGGCCCCAACGGGCCATGGGGCTCAGGGTGTATCGGCGGAACGGAAGCTGCGAGGCGGGCTGTACTTCAATGCGACTGGCGCGCTAGTGCGCTCATCAGGCTCATGAGCAGGGCCTGCTCCTCCTCCGGGAGTACCGTCCGCGGGTCCAGCACCACGTGATCGGCCTCGATGCGCGCGACGACAGGCGGATCGGCCACCCGAAGCTCCCTCGCTAGCGCGTCCGGATGGGGGCTGCGCAGGGCGACCAGTTTGGTGGGCAACGTCTCACCGGGGAGGCTTCCCCCGCCCACGGTGGAGCGGCCGTCCACGACATCGACCGGAGCCCCGGCCCCTTGCAACATCTGCTGCCACTTGATTGCACGCTCGGCGATCGCATCCAGGGGTAGCGCGATCATCTGCCACACGGGGATCTCCTCCACCGCCTCGTCACGGAGGTAATGGAGCAGCGTCTCCTGCAGCCCGACCAGACACAGTTTGTCGGCCCGCAGCGCCCGGGCCAGGGGATGGGTCCTCAACGCGTCGACGTATCGGGTCTTTCCGACGATGATGCCTGCCTGGGGACCGCCCAGGAGCTTGTCCCCGCTGAAACAGACGACTGCCGCCCCTGCGTCGACGCTCTCCTGCACCGTCGGCTCATGGGCCAGGGCGAACACCCGGGTCTCGATCAGTGCGCCGCTTCCCAGATCATCCATGACGGGGACGCCGTGCTCCTGACCAAACTCGACCAGCTCGCCCAGTGATGGTTCAGAGGTGAATCCTACCACCCGGAAGTTAGAGTGGTGGGCCCGGAGGATCCAGGCCGCGTCGTCGTTCTCGCTCAGGGCGTTCTCGTAGTCGTACAGATGCGTGCGGTTCGTAGTGCCCACCTCGATCAGCCGGGCGCCGCTCTGTGCCATCACGTCTGGCACCCGAAAACCGCCGCCGATCTCCACCAGCTGTCCCCGGGAGATGACCACACCTTTTCCCCGTGCCAGCCCTGTCAGCGCCAGCAGGACGGCGCCGGCGTTGTTGTTCACCACCAGCGCCGACTCAGCGCCCGTCAGCTCGCACACCAGGGGCTCAACGTGACTCGATCGTTGGCCCCGTTCTCCTGCGTCCACATCATATTCGAGCGAGGAATACCCTCGGCTCAGCCCGTTAATCGCCTCTCGAGCGCGTTTCGACAGCGGGGCTCGTCCCAGGTTGGTGTGGATGATCACCCCTGTCCCGTTGATGACGGGCCGCAGCGTGGGCGCGAGACGCTCAGTCAGCCGCGAAGATGCGCGTTGCACGAGCGTTGGGTCGTCGGGGACCTCGCCCCCTCCGCGCACTTCGCCCCGCACGGCGTCTAGGGTCTCTCGGAGGGCTTCTACCGTCGGCTGACGGCCGAAACCGTCGACCAACTCCTGCACGGCCTCAAGGCCAAGCAAGTGATCGACGCTCGGAAGCTGGCGCAGTCTCTTCTGGATCATCGCGCGCATGCCCTGTCGGACCGGTCGATACGCCCAGGAGCACTCGCCGGCCTGCTCCCTGGGCCAGCTTCTGTCCCTCCTTCGCCCGACCGCCCGGAGCTACTGCTGGGGAATCCTGATCACCTGTCCGATCTGGATGAGGGAAGGGTCGACAATCCCGTTGTACGCCGCCAGGCGCTCGGCGCTTAGGTTGTACCGCCTGGCAATGCTGAACAGAGTGTCATTCGCCTGAACCACGTATGTCGTCTCACCCGGTGATGGTGCTGGAGCGCCGGCCACTGGGATGACGAGTCGCTGGCCCACGTAGATCGCCTCCGGGTTGACGATCCCGTTCGCTGAGACGATCGCCTCCACGGTGGTACCGTAGCGTCGCGCGATACTGAACAGCGTCTCATTGAGCTGAACGACGTGCGTGGTTGGCTCCGAAGGAGGCGGGGGCGGCGACTCCACTTCCTCCGTGGGTGGCGGGCTCGGTTCAGGGGTCTCCGTTGCGGGCGCCGGCACCACAGTGGCCGGCGGCGGGGGCTCCGTCGCGGGCGTCTCTGGATCTAGTGCCGGTTCCTCACCCTCGGGTCTCTGCGCTGCCACGGTCTGCGCCGCCTCCGTCGCGTTGGCGATAGCCGTGGCTTCCAGGTCCGGTGTGCCTAGGGGGCTGGGCTCGACCACCCCTGCCGGGTCCATCGTCACATCAGGCGCTGCTGGCCGATAGCAGCCTGTGGCAAGGATCAAGACTACCGAGAGGGCAAGGATGCCTGGGAAGATGTAGCGGATCTTCTTCATGGGCCAACTCCTCTTAAGTGATCGGGCCGATTACAGAAGCTGCCCGATGGTACCACAGGTTATCAGGGGCGTCAAGCCGGGTTTCCAGATGATCGGGAATCTGGTAAGATCACTGAGCTGGTCGCGGGCGGACCGAAGGATTCCGACGACCGATAGATGATCTCCGCTCCATCGACGGTGAGTGCTTGTCCGACTGGGGACATAAGGAGGGACGATGAGGGACATTCTGGAAGACCTGCGCCGCTGGCTCGCCGCTGATGAGTCGATTGCCCTGGCGACGGTGGTGTACTCCTACGGGTCGTCCCCCCGGCCGCTGGGATCTCGCTTGGCCGTGACGGCTTCTGGTCACATGGCCGGTTCGGTAAGCGGCGGGTGCGTCGAAGGCGACGTCTTCCGTGAGGCCCAAAACGTCCTCTCCGGCGGGAAGCCAACTCGCCTCCAGTACGGAGCCGTCGATGAAGAGGGCTGGGAGGTGGGTCTGGCCTGCGGGGGCGTCATCGGCGTCTTCGTCGAACCGCTCAAGGAGATCCATCATCACCTTATGAACGCCCTCGAGGATGACCAGACGGTGGCCTTCGCCACCCGTCTCGACGGCCGCGGGCATACCCTGGCCTGGCCTGACGGCCGAGCTGAGGGGGATCCCGATCTCACGTCGGAGCTGATGGATTTGCTCCCCGGCCCTGCCGCCGAGCTGCGAGGTCTACCCCAGGGCGATGTCTTCCTGGAGCTGTTCACCCAGCCACCGACCCTCACCGTAGTCGGCGCGGTTCACATCGCCGTGCCGTTGGTGGCGTTGGCCCAGGTAGTCGGCTTCCACGTCCGCCTGGTCGATGCACGACGCGCCTTCGCCACCCGAGACCGGTTTCCTGAGGTGGATGAGCTAGTGGTAGCCTGGCCCGAGGATGCCATGACATCCCGGTATCTGCGCCCCTGTGACGCCGTCGTCGTGCTGACCCACGATCCCAAATTCGACATCCCCGCCCTGACCATCGCTTTGAAAAGCCCGGTGGGCTACATCGGGCTGCTGGGCTCACCGTCCACCCAGACCAAGCGTCAAGACACGCTCAAGGAGAGAGGTTTCGCCAGTAAGGAACTGGACCGGATTCACGGCCCCGTCGGCCTGGACCTCGGCGGTCGGCGTCCAGCCGAGATAGCCCTGTCCATACTGGCTCAGATCGTCGCTGAGGCCAACCGCTGAGGACTCGACTGACACAGATTGGTTCCGGGAGCACCACCCCGCTACTCACCGCTCCACACTGATCTGCTCCAGGTTCCACAGCTCCGATCGGGAGCTGGGAGTGGGAATCACACCCGTCACGCCATCCCGTACCAGGGTGACTCGCTGATGGCCGAAGAGCGGCAACACCGGCAGCTGCTCGGAGAAGACCCGCTGTGCTTCCAGATGCCCGCCCACGTAGTCCTCGCTGTTTGGCAGGGTGTTGAGCGCCTTCCGACACGCATCGTCGTATTCTGCGCTGATGAAGCCTGCCACATTGGGCCTGCTCCAGTTCCTCTCTGTCGGCATCTGGCTGCTCAGGAACAGGTCGCACAGAGGTATGTTGGTCACTCCCCAGGCGAACTGCACTAGGTCAAAGCGGCGACCGAATACCACACCATCTGGCCCCGGGGCGAATAACTCGTGAGGGGCCAGCACCTGTAGGCTCACCTCGATCCCGCAAGCCCCGAGCCCTTCCTTAACGACCCGGGCTCCATCGAGTCGGAATGGCGCATCACTCGTGTGGTAGGTGATGCGGAAAGGCGTCCCGTCGGCGATACCGGGGATCCCCTGAGCTTGCCGCACCCCGTCGCCATCCAGGTCGCGCCATCCAGCCTGGTCCAGGTACCCTCGACCCGCTTCCGGATCGTAGTCCCACGTCAGGAGCTCTTCACCCCCGTAAAGGGGGTGTTCTGGCGGCACGTAGCTGTGCGCCACTCGATCGTCTGACACAGAGGAAGCGCGAGCCACCGCTCGCCTGTCAATGCATAGGGCGATACCCCGTCGCACACGCGCGTCCTCGAAGAAATCGGGACGCTCATAGCCCAGAGCCGGGCTGATCCCGAAGGCAAGGTGCTCCCATGCCGCGTCGTGGGTGGTCAGAGGCCTTATCGTGGGACCCAAATCCTCCTCATCGACGACGCCAAGCACGGAGCTTCCAGCTTCGTGGGTTACCACGTCGCAGCTTCCAGCCACGAGGTCTGCGGCCAACTCCCCGGCGCCGTCGAAGAAGTGGAACGTGACTTCGTCCAGCCGCGGAAGTCCTTCATCGGCACGGAAGTAGAACGGGTTACGCTCGAGCTCTAAGCGCTCTCCCTGTATCCACTCGCGAATAGTGAAGGGGCCCCAGCCCAGGGGCTCTCGTGTAGACCTGGGGGAGCTGACAAGCTCGACGGCAGAAAGGTCCTCCCATTGATGGTGGGGAAGGGGATGCCAGAAGTTAAGGACGTAGCCCTGGTCCAGGAAACCCGGTACCCCTTCCCATACGACTTGCCGGGCGCCCACTGCGCGATAGGCTGCCGTGCGCTCGATGACGTGCTTGTCCGTCGGCGTCGCCGGGTCTGCCGCGACCTCAAAGGAGAAGATCGAATCGTCGGCAGTCAGAGGCTCACCGTCCGCCCAGCTAAGATCGGAGCGTAGGGTGAACGTCACGACCATCCGTGCCATGGCGATTGGAGCGCCGTCGAAAGCTACCTGTGATCCCTCGGCATCTTCAACGATGACCCCGGGCGCCAGGGCCAGGACGTGACCGCCGCTGGCGAGGACCAGATCTCCAGTCCCAACTAGCACCGTCTCCACCACCGCCGTCCCATCGTCAAGGCTTGGCAGCTCGGTGAGGATCACCGGTTGGTAGGTGTAGCGTCGATTGTCTATGGGGCCGTCGTAGATCGCCTCCCACACGTGGCGGGCGGCTGGGCTGTCCGTCCCATAGATGTAGAGACTGTCCGGCTCCTCAGACAGACAAACGTTGAGCCTTCGTGGTTCCGGTGTCGGCGATGCAGTTGGCTCGGGGGTAGGCGATGCAGTTGGCTCGGGGGTAGCCGATGGCGGGATAGTGGGGGTGGGCGAGGGAACCTCTACTTCGGCGCAAGCTACACACAGAACGAGGGCAGCCAGGATAGCCGGTACTCGTCTCATCATAGGACGTCACACTCTCTCAATCCAGATAGGGCAGGCCATCGTGCAGCGTTCATGGCAGGTGAGCACGAGGGACGGATTCTAGCACGGGATGGATCCATGTCAACCAGATCTCGGAGAGCATGGAAAGAGCCATCCCGATAGCGGGCGCTCGGGTGTGTGTGATCGGGCCCTCACCGGACCCCAGTTACACCGCGCCTCCTCGCATTGGGCCGCTCTGACATCTCTCCCCCCGCCGCGGATGGGCGCGGCCTGGCACGGAGAGGTCGGGCCGTGAGTGACGGCTTATCCCGCTATCCCCGTAGCCTCTCTTCACTGAGCTTACCACCACGTTGCCAATACCCTCTCTCGTAGCCTGGGGAATGGTGCATCTGAGCGTTTGCGTAGAAGCCTCCCTGTAGGTATAATGCCTGCATTCCTTCGGGAGGCTGAAACGATCTAGCGACCAAGCGAGAGACGCTAAATGGTACTGAGGAGGCTAGGAAGACTCGCCGGAATAGCCTTGGTCTTGGCAGCGCTGGGATGCCGGGCGACCGATCCTGCCCCCCCACCGCCAAGCCCCACTTCGAGACCCGTGAGTGTCCTCCCTACGCCATCGGATCCGCCGCCCACCAGCCCGCTGCCGTCACCTACGCCCCAACCCCAACTGGCAGCCCGCGTGAATGGCCAGCCCATCTACCTGGACGACTACGAGCGGCAACTGGATCGGTACAGGATTGCTCTGACAGATCAGGGAGTTGAACCTGATAGCCAGGAGGGAGAGAACTTGCTGAACCAGGCCCGGGATCAGATTCTTGACGGTCTGATCGAACGGGCCCTGGTCGAGCAAGCGGCGGCGGAGCGCGGCGTCGAGGTGACGGAGGCTGACGTGGAGCGTCACATGCGGGAGCTGGCTGTTGAGGCGGGAGGCGAAGAGAGCCTGCGCACCAAGCTCGCAGGTTGGGGTGAGACGTACGAGAGTGCCCAAAGAGAGGTCCGCGCCCAGCTGATCGGCCTGGCGATGGCCGAGCGTGTCGTCTCCGCCGTGCCCCAGTCGGCCGAACACGTCCGCGCCCGCCACATCCTGGTGGACACGGCCGAGGAGGCCGACCAGCTGGTAGCCGAGCTCGAAAGCGGCGCCGATTTCGCGGCATTGGCGAGAGCTCGCTCGCAGGACTCGAGTACAGGAGTGAACGGCGGCGACCTGGGCTACCTTCCCCGCGGCATCCTGCTCGTTCCGGAGGTGGAGGAGACCGTCTTCTCCCTCCAAGCGGGGCAGATCAGTGGTGTGGTGGAAAGTGACCTCGGCTACCACATCGTGATGGTGGTCGAGCGTGACCCGCATCGCTCTATCAGTTCGGAGAACCTGCAGCTTCTGCACCAGCAAGCCGTTCAAGCATGGTTGGAAGACCTGTGGGGTCAAGCAGAGGTAGAGCGCCTTTTGGGAGCGTCTCCGTAGGGAGTCCTGCCGCCTTTCGTCTATCCGCCGGATGGTCGACCCAATCTACCGTCTCCCGCCCACTCCGATTGGGTCGCAGGTCTGTGACTGAGGAGGGCCGCACAAGGTAGGGCTGAGAATGAGTCCACAGAGGGAGCAGCTTCTTGACGTTCTCACTATAGGGGTGCTCGTGGCCACGGTCTGTCTGGCGGGCTTCTACGGGCTGGTGGCTCTCGGTGTCTATGACATCTTCCCGCCTCCGCCTCCGGCCTCCATTGCTCAACTCCCCACGCTGACTCCCACGCCTCTGACTACGTCGATTCCAACCTGGACGCCCACGCCGGTACTTACGGACACGCCGCCCGGGCCGCCCACCGACACCCCTGGTCCGACATTGACCCCATCGGCCACGGCTACCTTGCCTCGGACGGCTACGCCTACGCCTACCACCACACCGACCCCCACACCGACCCCCACCGACTCACCGGAGCCCACTCAGGCTCGCTTCGTGGGGCGGGAGGTTCAGGATGAGAACCTGCTGCGGAATGCCAGCTTTGAGGGAGGCTGGTACGACATCTACACGGGGCAGGCGCCCGAGGGATGGCGGATCTACTGGTTGGACGGGGTCGAGTTTCCGGGCGCGGCCGACGTCGCCCTGGCTCCCGAGACCATCATCGGTCACCGTGCGCGCACCCCGCCCGACGAGCGCGATCTGCTCTTCCGGGATGGCTCTCAGCACCTCAAGGTGTTCAAGGCATTCGCCCCTATGTACGCCGCCGTCGTCCAGGACGTGAGCGGCCTCGACGTCGGGCGCAGCTACCGTCTGGTTGTACCGATCTTTGTGGACACTTATATCTGGGATAGCGGGAAGGTGGCGCCGGGACCCGAATCGGCTCGCATTCGCCTGGGCGCCGCGCCCCGGGGAGCTGTGTGGCGCGATGAGGGGGCCATCAACTACAGCCAGTGGTGGGATGGGACGAGTACGTCCAACTTCTTCTTCCGCTACCGTGACTATGCCTTCGAGTTCGAGGCGACGGCGCCGGAGATGACGATCTACGTCGAGCTGGCCGCTATCTGGGGGCTGAACAACAACGGCTTCTTCCTCGACGACGTAGCGCTCCATCCCCTCGGTTCGTTGAGATAGTCGCTGGCGAGGTGAAGAATGCGAACCTGGTGCTTACGGAGCCGTGTGGCGATCGCTCAGCGGTCCAAACAGCCGGGTCGGCCAGCCCACAGGGATTCGGCTGTACCGCGACCCCGGGTCGCCCTCGCCGGCGCATCCACTCTCACACCCGCCCCAGCAGTCCTCTGGCAGGGCGCGGGAGTCTTCCCGGAGGCGACACTCGTGAGCTTCTGGCGTGGCTGAAGGAGATCCGACCGTGGGCACCCTGTATGTCGTTGGTACGCCGATCGGCAACCTGGAGGATATCACCCTGCGCGCGCTCCGGATCCTGGGGGAGGTCTCCCTCATCGCGGCGGAGGATACCCGCCGGGCGCGGGTTCTCACCACCCACTACGAGATCCACACCCCGACCACCAGTTACTTCGAGGGCAACAAGCTGACCAAGCTCAACGTGATCCTGGCCGCCCTTGATGCGGGTGATGTAGCCGTGATCTCCGAGGCGGGGATGCCGGGCCTCTCGGATCCCGGATACGAGCTGATTCAGGCTGCCATTGAGCGCGGCCACCGCGTCGTGCCCATACCTGGGCCCACCGCACCGGTGACGGCCTTGGTCGTCTCGGGTCTGCCGACGGATAGCTTTCTCTTCCTCGGCTATCTGCCCCGGCGAAAGGCCCGGCGACGGCGCCTGCTTCACGAGCTGGCGCATCAGCCGCATACGCTCGTCGCTCTTGAGACGCCGCACCGGCTGCGGGTCGGCCTGGCCGACATTCAGGCTGTCCTCGGGGATCGACCCCTGGCTATCTGCCGGGAGATGACCAAGGCTTACGAGGAGATCTGGCGCGGCAGCGTGTCTGCGGCTCGGGCCCACTTCGGTGAGAGCCAGCCGCGTGGGGAGTTCACGCTCGTCATCGGCGGCGCCGCCCCCGAGGAGCGGCGCTGGGATGAGGAGCAGGTCCGCACGGCCCTCCGTGATCTGCTGGCCCAGGGCCTGCGACGGCCCGACGCTGCCAAGCGGGTCGCCGACCTCTCCGGATGGGACCGGCGCGAGGTCTACCAACTCGGCCTCTGATCCCATCCATCGTGTCTGCGAGGAGGCTTGCCTATGGACCTCTCGGCTGAGGAACGCGCCATGTTGGCCGGAGATCTCGGTCCGGGCGTGGCCAAGGCCCTGGAGATCATCGTTGCGCTGGGGAGAGTGTACGGCGCCCGGGGATTGGTGCCCGTGACCTCCGTCCAGGTGGCCGGGGTCAGCTACCGCAATCTGGGTGAGGCCGGTCTGCAGTTCCTGACCGACTGGGCGGATCAAGGGGCCCGGGCCCAAGTCCCTGCCACGTTGAACCCCGCCGGCATCGATGCGCTGGCCTGGCGAGAGCTCGGCTTCTCGGAGGAGTTCGCCGGGCGTCAGATGGCCGTCGTGCAAGCCTATGAGGCCCTCGGAATCGCTGCCACCTGTACGTGCACTCCCTACCTGGTGGGAAACGTACCTTCCTTCGGTGACCACATAGCCTGGTCCGAATCGTCGGCGGTCAGCTACGCCAACTCGGTCCTGGGAGCCCGCACCAATCGCGAGGGTGGACCGAGTGCCTTAGCCGCTGCTATCGCCGGCCGTACGGCGGCCTACGGCTTCCATCTGGATCAGAACCGTCGCGCTGCTCTCCGGGTCGTGATCCGCTGTCCGGTGAGGACCCTGTCCGACTTTGGTGCCCTCGGGCACCTGGTGGGGAAGCACGCTCGCGACAAAGTCCCGTTCTTCGAGGGATTGGGCGAATGCTCTCCCACCCAGTTGAAGGCCCTCGGCGCGGCCATGGCGGCCAGTGGTGCCGTCGCCCTCTACCACGTGGACGGTGTGACGCCGGAGGCCGACCGCTCGCACGCGCTCCTGCCTGAACACGAGACGCTCGTCGTCCCCGATCTACAGTCAGCATACGCAGCCCTCAACGCCGAGGCAACGGAGATCGACCTCGTCTGGTTTGGCTGTCCCCATGCGGGATTGGACGAGATAGCTCAGCTCGCCCGACTATTGGAGGGCCGGCGCGTGGCGGCAGCGACGTGGGTCACCACAGCCCGTGCCATCCGAGAGCGGGCGATCGGGGAGGGCTTGGTGGCGTCCATTGAGTCCAGCGGCGCCCGCGTCCTCGCCGATATGTGCCTCGTCGTGGCTCCCATGCAGGAGCTGGCCTTTCGCACCCTGGCTACCCCTTCGGCCAAAGGGGCCACGTACGTGCCTTCTCATGCCGGGCTCGCGGTCCGCTTTGGGACCATCGAGCAGTGCGTTGAAGCCGCGATCACAGGCATATGGCCGGCGTGAGCGCGTGGGGGGAGTGTGCAAAGAGTCATGCCGACAACGTCCGGTCGCGTGCGTATGCCTCAGTGGGTGGATTCGGCTCCAGCGACACCTCTGCCCCGGTCAGAGGCCGAGCCCGGGCACGTCGACCCCTGACGGGTAATCCGCTCATCACGCCGTCCCTGTCGACCCGCCCACCCACCGTATCATCAACTTCTTACATCCTCCGTGGGGACGGACGCTTGCTAGCGTCACTGTGTGTGCTATAATCGCTGGCACGAATGGCTTGGCTGACTAGATTCGTCTCACCCCAGAATGGCTGAACGCGGCGAACCGCTAACCGATCGCGAAAGAGAAGTGCTTGAGCTGGTGGCCACCGGGATCACCAACCGGGAGGTAGCGCAAGAGCTGTTCATCAGCATCAACACCGTCAAGGTTCACCTGCGGAACATCTACACCAAGCTGGGAGCCGACTCTCGCACGGAGGCGACGATGGTGGCTGTGCGCGAGGGATGGGTGGGTGTCCCCGAGACGGACCAGCGATCATCGGAAGAGGCAGGCACCCAGACGGAGCTCGCTCCCCCTCCGCCGTTGCCGTGGCCCAAGCGGATTGCGCTGCTCGGAGTGTTATTGCTGGTGGTGTCGATCCTCGTCGTGACGTGGCCTCGCACCGAGGCTCAAGCGGGGGCTGGGATGGATCTCTTTCCCGATGGTCCGGCTACTGCAGCGGTCAGTGGCTCCGATCAGGCCGAGTCCGCCTGGCAGGAGCGTGCTCAGATGCCGACGCGCCGGGCTCATCTCGGACTCGCGGCCGCCGCCGAACGCCTCATAGCCATCGGCGGGCAGACACCAGAGGGCGTGACGGGGGCCGTCGAGGCCTACGACCCCGAGGCGGACATCTGGACACCCCGTGCCGAGAAACCGATCCCTGTGGCCCACGTCGGCGCAGCGACCATCGACGGCCTGGTTTACGTCCCGGGGGGACGGGACGCGGACGGGGTGCCGATCCGCAGCGTCGAGGTCTACGATCCCCAGGCGGATACCTGGCGCGACGCTGGTTCGCTGCCAGAACCGCTGTGCGCCTATGCCCTGGTCGCCCACGACGATGAACTCTACCTTTTCGGCGGGTGGGACGGTGAACGGTACGTCTCTACAGCCTACGCCTACAACCCGGAGTACGATGAATGGCGTCTCCTCCCTGCGATGGATGTCGCAAGGGGTTTTGCAGGGGCCGCCTCACTCGACGGTGAGATCTACGTCGTGGGCGGCTACGACGGCCAGAGGGAGCTGACCGATTGCGTTGCCTTCGACCCGCTGACACAGGCGTGGCGCGAGTGCGCGCCCCTCACTGTCGGGCGCGGAGGACTGGGCGTGGCCGCGATCGGGGGGCGTCTCTATGCCATTGGCGGCGGCGGCTCGACCACCTACCTGGGCTTCAACGAGCGCTATAGCTCCGACCAGGATAGCTGGCAGATCGTCGATACACCGTTGGTTGGAGAGTGGCGCAATCCCGGTGTCGCCGTCTTCGGAGCCACTATCTACGCGGTCGGCGGTTGGAGCCGGGACTACCTGAGCCTGAATCAGGCTTTCGCCCCTTATCCATTCCGTATCTTCATCCCCGTAAGCCACCAGTAACCGTAGAAGACCGCCGGTTGGCACGCCGCGTATGTCGCCGGAGTATCGGGATCAGGCCGGCCCGACAGGATCCGAGGAGATTCCACCATGCCACAGACGATTCGCATCGAGGACATCTCTCACCACGATGGGCAGCGAGTCACGCTCCAGGGGTGGGTGTACAACCGGACCGACACAGGGAAGCTGGTGTTCCTCTGGATTCGCGATGGTACCGGTTTCGCTCAGTGCGTCTTCTTCCGGGGCAACGTCGCTCCCGAGCTCTTTGAGGCCGCCCAGTCATTGGCGCAGGAGTCGTCGGTGGTGATCACCGGCACAGTCCGTCAGGATGACCGTGCGCCTGGAATCCCCGGCGGGTTCGAGCTGGGTGCCGAGGAGATGGAGATCCTCCAACGCGCCGAGGAATTCCCCATCCAGCCGAAGGAGCATGGTGTCGAGTTTCTGATGGAGAACAGGCACCTGTGGATTCGCTCCCAGCGACAGTGGGCTGTGCTGCGCGTTCGAGCCACCGTCATCCGGGCGATTCGAGACTGGCTTGAGGCCAACGGGTTTGTCAATATGGACACGCCGATTATCACGCCCGCGGCTTGCGAGGGGACGACTACTCTTTTCGAGACCGACTACTTCGGCGAGCTCGCCTACCTCGCTCAGTCAGGACAGCTGTATAATGAGGCCAATATCTATGCCCTTGGACGCGTCTACTGCTTCGGCCCAACGTTCCGCGCTGAGAAGTCGAAGACTCGCCGCCACCTGACGGAGTTCTGGATGGTGGAGCCGGAGGCTGCTTTCTGTGATATGGACCAGTTGATGGAGATCGAGGAGGAGTTTGTCTCTCATATCGTCCGCACGTGTCTTGACGAGCGAGCCGAAGAGCTGAAAGTCCTCGGACGGGACACAAGCCGCCTGGAGAACGTGACGCCTCCCTTTCCCCGCATCTCCTACGACGAGTCGCTGAAGATCGTCGCCGAGATCCGGGAGGCGACGGCCGATCCGGAACGGCGGGAGCTTCTCGAATTGGAGTGGGGTAGCGACTTCGGATCGCCTCACGAGACCGAGCTCACCGAGCGCTTTGCCAAACCCGTCTTCGTCTACGGCTATCCCACGAGAGCCAAGGCGTTCTACATGGAGCCGTGGCCTGGGCGACCGGAGGTCTCCAAGAGCGTCGACCTGCTGGCGCCTGAGGGGTATGGCGAGATCACCGGCGGATCGGAGCGCATCTCGGACCTCAATCTACTGCTCCAGCGACTGGATGAGTGGGGACTGCCCCGAGACGCGTTCGAATGGTACGTCGACCTGCGGCGGTACGGGTCGGTGCCCCACTCGGGATTCGGGCTGGGCGTGGAGCGAACCGTCACCTGGATCTGTGGGATCGACCATCTGCGGGAGACCATCGCCTTCCCCCGCACCCTCACGCGGGTCTACCCGTGAGGCAGCCAGGACGTCGGGGCGGCCGACTTCTGGGTTACTGCCCCCGGAGGACATCCAGGCCATCACCGGGGCCAGTGCGTGGGTCTCAGCCCGGGCTCTATGCGGGCCCCAGCGAAGAGAATACGCGGGGCCAGGTCGGCGCCTGGGCACCAGCAGAAACTGTGGTATAATAGAGTTCAAAGGTCGTTGAATAACACTTGATCTCGGGGGAGCTTGGGGAGCCAAGCTGAGAGGGCGCTCCGGCCTCAGTCGGAGGCCACCAGCGCCGACCCTCAGAACCTGACCTGGGTAATGCCAGCGGAGGGAGGTAGTGACAACGCGTCGCGAAACCGTCCCGCTGGTAGGGGCGGTTTTTCGTGTTTTTGCGCGGGAGTCATTACGCCGAGCGAAGGTAAGGAAGCGAGGGGATGATGCGAGCCGTGATCGTTGCCAACGGGACGCTTTGTGATCCCGAGGAAGTCCGGGATATGCTCCGGTCTGACGACCTCGTCATAGCCGTCGACGGAGGGACCCGCCACCTGTGGGACGCCGGTGCGGATCCGCACCTGGTGGTCGGCGATCTCGATTCTCTCACCGCGCACGAGCAAGAGCGGGTCACGTCGCCCGGAGTGGAGATCAGCAGCTTCCCGGCGCGCAAGGACGCCACAGACTTGGAGCTGGCCCTCGGCCGTGCCGCCTCCGAGGGGGCCGACTCGATCGTCATCCTGGCAGCGCTGGGCGGCCGGATCGACCAGACGCTCGCCAATCTGCTCCTGTTGACCCTCCCGGAGCTGCGGGATATCGACGTCCGCGTTGTGCAGGGAAACCAGGAGGCCTTCCTGGTGCGTGACGAAGGGTTCATTGAAGGGCGGCCCGGCGATACGGTGTCCCTTATTCCCCTGCAGGGCGATGCCGCGGGCGTGACCAGCGAAGGGCTGGAATGGCCGCTTCGCGAGGGGACGCTTCGCTTCGGGGCGACCCGCGGGGTAAGCAACGTGCTGACGCAGGAGCGGGCCTCTGTCGGTGTGGGGCGGGGGTTGCTCCTCTGTGTCGTGACGCACGCCAGTTGAGAAGAATGGAGGTAGAGATGAAACACACGGCCGCTCTTCTGTCGCTCGTTCTCCCGCTGCTGGCGGCCTGCGCGCTGTGGGCGGGGCCGCCGGAGCCTGCCGAGCGCACGGTCCGCATGATGACGCACGACAGCTTCGACATCAGTGAGGAGGTCCTCAACATATTCGAGTCTCAGCACGACGCCCGGGTGGAGATCTTCCAGGCCGGCGACGCCGGTGTTGTCGTGAACCAGGCCATCCTGACCAAGGACAACCCCCTGGCCGACGTGCTCTACGGCGTCGATAATACACTCCTCGGACGGGCTCTGGACGCCGGCATCTTCG
>SKLM01000271.1 GCA_007123205.1 Thermoflexales bacterium | reverse complement strand
GTGGAAACCGTGGACAGCTGCGAACGGAGCACCTGACCACAGTTCCCACAGCCCTACTACGACGACGGCCCCCTTCTGCGGGGCCCTTGGATACGGCCAGAGGGTCACAATAAACACAGGCTCAACTGGTACATACTTTGGGGGAAGCTCCCCCCAGTGATTCTCAGGCCGCCTGGGATGGCTCTCAGTCAAGTTCCGCGCGGGCTACAGGTTCTAACCGCCCAGAATTACTTGAGGCGGGGCCGACGGGTCTGTGACCCGCGTCCACCCCCCCCCTAGCTCGCAGCGGGTCTGAGACCCGCGTCCGACAGGGCCGTCGGGGTCACAGACCCCTCTGAGCAGGGGGAAGGGTCTCTGACCCGCCCCCTGTCAAGATGCTGGCCGGGGGGGGGAATGGACTAGATCTACTGTCGCACCACCAACGGCAGATAGAGCTCGCTGCCGACCAACACGATGGAGTCAGCGACGAGCACGCTTTCGTTCATCGCAGCATCGCGGAACTGTCCGTAGACGGTGCAGCGTGTGCCATAGCGACAATCGGGGGAGAGGATCCACGGCACCCCTTCCGTGAGGGGCTGCCAGGCAGACCAGGCCCCCACAGTCTCATTCCGGAAGCGCATCTCGATGCCGCCACTTACCTCGTTGTTGGCCGACCACTGCCTGATCAAAAAGCCGCTCGGCGACGACACTGGCCCGTCGACCGGCTCGTCGCTGGCCAGCACCATGAGCCCGACGTGGCGCGACGTCGTCGTCTCCGCCCCGTGGTTGATCAGGATAACGCCCGTCGGTGGATCCGGGTCGGCCCTGGGCTGCACGAGCATGGGCGCTGTCGGCGCGCCTATACTGTTACCCATCTGCCCCTGCAGCGTCACTCCATAGACCTGATCGTTCGGCAAGTCCGTCGCGAAGGCGCCAGTGGTACCACCCTCGTGGACAATGGCGCGCCCGTCAGGCATGTGGACGGTGACCAGCATGCGGGTGTAGGAGATCGGTCTGCTCCAGCGGACCAGGATCGCCTTGTTGAGCGGGCGCACGTACCAGTTCTCGATGGGCGGCACGAGATCGTCATCGGGCCAGTGAGGGTTGCTCCCCCTGGCGACCTCGCTGCCGTCCGTCTCACCGCCACCGTCGGTGTCGGGGTTACAGGGATCCGTGCCGTGCAGCCACTCCTCCCAGTTTGTCAGCCCATCCTGATCGTAGTCGAGATGGGCATCGTACTTTGTGGGGTCCATGCAGGGATACTGCCGCTCCCACCAGTCGGGGAGGCGGTCGTCGTCCATGTCATCCTGGGGCCCGGGCCCCTCCATGTAGAAGGCGCCCTTCCACACCCGAGTGAGCAGTTGACCCGGGTCGAACGGGTCGAAACCGATGGCGCCGATTGTGACGTTGTAGGCGCCTCCGATCACCGCCTTGGCGTACGTATTCCCGTGGATCCCGTCGGCTGCGGCGCCATCGCCGGATTGGCCGTCGTCTCGCAACCACAGCCAGTCGATACCGCCGCCAGGCTTCTCAATGGCGGCCAGGACCAACGCCCCGGGGGTAGCGCCGGCCCGGGTCAACACAGTCCCCAGCAGGGGAACGGGATCGCCGACCCTGCCCCGGTTGTTCTCCAGCAGGATCTGGCCCTCAACCTTGATGGTGGACAGCACTTTGGCGGTCTGGATGTAGCTGCCTGCTAGCCCGCCGGTCGCCATCGGTTCTGACTGCGCACCCCCTGGCTCCTGGCAGAGAATGTAGCTCACCCGCGTACGGATCTTCCACTGTCCTGGTTCGGGATCGCTGACGTACAGGACATCGTGATAGAGGCTGTTCCGCACGTCCCAGTTGGCCGGGATGGTGGGGGGCGGTGAGATGGGGACCCAGTCGCGGGGGCCTCCCCCGGGGCGAAGCACTTGAACGTCCCGCCGCCATCCACATGCTCCGCCATAGTCGGCTTCCCTGCTGCTGGAGACGAGATTCAGCATGTTGTCGGCGGCGCTGACATTGGCGATACCCTCCCGCCATTCTCCCAAGGGAATATCGATGTGTGATCCATAGGCAATCCGCGATGCGCCGATCGCCTCTGCCTGGCGGTAGTCATAGGCTTCGCGGAGACCCAGACCGCCGGGCAGATAGGTTGCCGCCTGGGCCATCATCGCCGCCAACTGGACTGCCTCGTCCTCGGCGAACTTCTGATGGTTCAGCTCAGCCATCAGTGAGGCGACCGCAGCCTCGCGTTGGGCCTCCCCGCTAGTTACCAACGCGCCGCCGGCGGATGTGGGCACGTAGAGGAAACTGCCGCCGTTCTCGGCCGCGATGAGCGCGAGCAGGTCATTGGGCGCCTCGCCGCTGAAGCCCATCGTGTTGACCACCACCTCAAGGCCGGGCGCGACCTCGTCATAGTAGGGGGTGACGTTCTCCTCGCCATCAGAGAGGACCGTGATCACCTTGTTGTTGTCGTTGTGAGGCGGCCCCAACACCGTGAGCTGCGCCTGCCGCAGCCCCTCGCTGAGATTCGTCCACTCCCGGGCGGTCATGCCGTTGATGGCAGCCCGCATGAGCGGAATCTGGGTGGCGGGGTTGGTGATCTCGACCTTCGGGTAGACCAGTTGCACGTCGTGCACGCAGCCGGGGGGACAGAGCTCTCCCGGGCGGTCCACGTTCCGGGCGGAGAAATCCATAATCCCGTAGTAATCCCCGGTCTGGGCGAGCATCACCAGCAGCTCTGCGGCGTGTTTGGCCTGCTCCAGACGCGAGAAGTCGCCCGGCACATCGACCCAGCCCATAGAGCCCGACGCGTCGTGCAAGAGGACCATATCCATATTGCCCGGTGGGACGTAGAGCAGGGCGCCGTTGTTGGTGGAGCAGATGCCCGAGTCCTCGAGGCAGGCCCGCAGATCGACCCAGATGGTGCCCACGGGTTTGGATGGCGGCAGGAACACGCCGAAGTAGTGGCCCTTGGTGATCTCATAGATCGTATCGGTCGTCACCGCGTCGCCCCCGGCGTCGAGAACGAACCAGTCCGCGGGAATGCCGGTGACGGGCGTGCCAGCCCCGTCGGTCACCTTGATGTAGCCCGTGAAGCCCACAGGGCTCAGGGGATCGCCGACGTAGGCAACGAAGTTTGGTTTGCGCGGGCGCTGGATCTCGATCTGGGGTACGACGCAGGTGGCCGTCAGATCGTACGTGCGATGGTGGCCAAAGGCCACCGCGGCGATTCCGATCTTGTCATGGGCACCGTGGGCGGCGAAGACCCGGCTGAACTCGCTGCCCACCCAGCCGCTGTATGCGGCTGCGGGCGTGCTGGTGTCGGCAGCCATGAAGGCCCACCCCATCGTGCCCGACCCGCTGCCCTCGAGCATGATGTACTCACACCCGGCCTGTGGCTCGATTTCGTAGTATCTGCCCGCCCAAGTATCCGGCGTGCTCTGGGACGTCCAGCTCGTCGACCCGGCGGCTAGCGAGACGCTAGATATGAGGGGCGGCGAGTAGGTGATGGTGACGCCGGGGGCGTCCGCCTCGAAGAAGTAGAGCTCGGGCTGTGTCAGCGGGTCTGCATACGCGTGGAGGTAGAGGGCGGCAAAGAAGTCGAGGAAGAACGTCTCCATGGTGTGGGGGGTAAGCGCCTGAACCACATCGCGGATGACGTGGAGGTCGCTCACGGCCTCGCAGCGCTCCCAGTGCGCGACCATGCCGCCGGCCAGGTAGTCGGCATCGCCGGGCGCTCCCCAGGGGCCGCCGTAGAGGTCCACGTGCTCCGAGTAGTAGGGGATGAACATATTGTCGTAACCGTGCTTGTTCAGGCTCTTCCCCGGATCATAGCCTGCGTTCATATAGCCGAAGTCGCCCACGGTCGAGGGGCCATAATCTGCGTCGCCTTCAACAACATAGTGAGTTGTTCCGCTCGAGTAGTCGGGCTTCCAGTCGGTCAGACAGTTGGGGTAGGCGAACTGGAACACCTTGTGACGTACCTCGTGCATCGTCACGAATCGCCCACCATTGTTGCGGATCATGGACGCCAGCAGCCCAATGAAGCAATTGTCAGGCCAATAGGCCACCCCCGACGCCCCCGACAACTGCATCACCTGGGCCCGGATGTGGCGATTGCATACAGTGGCGCCGTAAGTTCGTCCGGTCTGCGCGAAGAAGGCTTCGTAGGCGTCCTGCATCCAGCCCACAACCGCTGTTGCCTGGGCATCGCTGCTGATCCAGTCGTTGCCGGCATCGGTGTCGAGAGTGTAGTAGACGCTCAGCGCCCAGGTGTCCCCACCCATAGCGAACGTCGTGCCCTGGCACTCGTCCAGCGGGTTGCCGGCCGTACTGGTCACTGAGTCGGTGCAGGTCTGATCAGACGCCGAGGGCTCGGAGGGCTCCGAGGGCTCCAGTTGCAGAGGAGTGCCTGGCGGCTGCGCATGCTGCGCCGACGGCTCGATGGGCAGGCGACTCCCAGGTGGCTGCGGGGGCGGCGCGGATAGGGTTCGGACCCCACTGAGATTGCCCAAGCTGGGGATCAGCGCTAGGATCAGCAGAGCCCTTCTGACAGACTTAGCGATTACCATTTCAACCTCCTGATCGATGAAGCGCACAGGCGCTGCCAAGCGTGGACGCCATTCTCAGCCGGGCCAGGCGGCGGCGCACAGCTCGGCTAAGGCGTCGATCGGTTTGCGGCTGCTTCACCTCCTTCCCTGCCATAGCAACAAGGGGCCGCACGTCGGTGCGAAGCAACCGGACGTGGGCCCCTGGCAAGAAGGTCGATCCTCGAAGCGCGCCACTCGTCTCCCTTGGGGTCTGCCGCAATGGATGCACTCACTTCTGCTTGACCGAGTTGGCAAGCAGTGGTGCGTGCGATGCGAGTGACAGTGTCGAGCCCGAACCTGGTTGGACGATGTCGGCCCCTCTGGATTCGAAGCTGTAGGCTGAATCATTGAGGGATGGGCTCATTATATCACGGCAAGTCAGCGATGTCAAGAGTTTTTGTGGCGGGTCAGGGTTTTATCATTCTCGAAAGATGATACCATATGGACATAGTGACAGCTTCAGGGAGGCAACTATGTCCTGTCCTGGCCGAAAAGTACATCCGTTCTACAACCGTGTGCTAATGCCCTGTTTTGTGGTAGAATCCTAGCGTCCAGACCATCGACAGAACGGGTGGTTATGAGCTTCCTTCATCAACTCGCACACTCTCTGCGTAAGGCTGTTGAGAAGCGCCTCCGGAATTGGACAAGGCCCGAGAATCATGGTCCGGTCCTGAACGCTGCTCTGGACCTCACCCGCTGCAAGTCAGAGCTCGTGCTGGAGAATGCCCTGCTTCGTCAGCAGCTCATCGTGCTTGAGCGCCAGATCACACGCCCCCAGCTCACGTGGCGCGATCGGACCCTCATCGTTTTCCTGGCAAGCAAGCTGCGCCGCTGGAAAGAGGCACTGATCATTGTGCAGCCTGATACCGTGTTGCGCTGGCATCGCGATCTTTTCAGGCGTTACTGGAGGCGCAAATCGCGATCCCGGGCCCAGTTCGGTAGACCGCCGCTAACTGAGGATGTCGTGGCCTTGATCAAGCGGATGGCGAGGGAGAATGCGACCTGAGGCGCGGAGCGCATCCGGGGAGAACTAAGCAAGATAGGCGTTGAGGTCAGCAAGAGCTCGGTCCAGAAGTATATGGCAGGCGTGCGGAAGCTTCGGGCCTCGAAACAGACCTGGGCCACGTTCCTGCGTAACCACGCCGGCGAGATTTGGGCTTGTGATTTCCTTCAAACTTACGATGTATTCTTCCGCACCGTGTTTGTGTTTGTGATTATCGAACTGGGGTCGCGGCGAATGGTGCATTTCGGCGTGACAAGGAATCCGACTGATGAGTGGACGGCTCAGCAACTCCGCGAGGCCACTCCCTTTGGCGAAGCCCCACGTTTCTTGATTCGAGACAATGACAGGAAGTATGGCACATCATTCGAGCGAGCCGCGTCAGGGATCGATGTACTGGAAACGCCGTATCGCGCTCCCAGGGCGAACGCTGTCTGTGAGCGGTTCCTCGGCAGTCTCCGCCGAGAGTGTCTCGACCTGTCCTGGCCGAAAAGTACATCCGTTCTACAACCGTTCTACAAGCGTGTGCTAATGCCCTGCTGTGTGGTACAATCCTAGCGTCCAGATCGTGCACAGAAACGGCGATCATGAGCCTTC
>SKLM01000265.1 GCA_007123205.1 Thermoflexales bacterium | reverse complement strand
GAGAACAGCACCAAATATGCTCGAGAACCTACTGCAGTTATCGGCCGCCAGCCTCCATCAGCTCATACTTGTACAAGAGCCCCTTGAGCTGGGTAAGTGGAATTAGGTCGATAGTCTTGCCGAGCGCGAACTTCTGGGCGGGCCTGCTGAATCGCCCACTGGTCACTAGTACCGCCACACCAACTTGTGGATCAGCCTGCAGCGCGCCGTACAACTCCCGAACCGCACCGACTCCAACCGCCCCGTCTACATAATGCTTGCATTGGATGATCCGGCTGTCCACGCCGGCATCGGTTATGCGCTTGGCAATAGATGTCCACACCCGCATCGTGCGAATGCTGAGTTTGGCTGACCGAGTACCCCATCTCGTCATACAGCCTGGCAACCAAGCTTTCAAACTCGCGCGGACTGAAATCACGAAGCCGGCGTACCGTCCGATCGACAGGCCCCACTGGTCTGTCGGCCGCCGGTGGCTTCAGGTCGAACAAGCCGAATAGTTCCTCGTCCGTCATCCGATGCGCAACTACCGCCACCGAGAGATCATCGATGACCTCTGTGAACAAGGCATCCTTGCGCCGCAGGATCTCTCGTATGCGCTCCTCAATCGTGTCGACCGTGTATAGGGTCTTGACGAAAACCGTCTTATCCTGTCCAATGCGATGAGCCCGCCCCTCAGCCTGCTTTGCCGTGGCTGGGTTCCACCACATGTCGAAGTGGAACACGTGATTGGCCTCGGTAAGCGTGAGCCCCGTGCCGCCAGCTTTCACTGACATCAGAAAGACACTCCGATCGTCGGCCGCCTGGAACTTAGTCACCAGGGCCTCCCGTTGCCCGTCACTCAGGCTGCCGTCGAATACCATAGGATCGTACTGTTGCAAACGTGGCAGAAGCTGCTTGAGGGTCTTGTTCGGATACTGGGAGAAGACCAGCGCCTTCCCGCCTTGGTCGCTTAGCTCTTCCAGCTTCTCCACCAGGTACTCGAACTTGGAGCTCTCACCGGTTGCCGGGTCGATATTGCAGATCTGCTTGAGTCGGGTGATGCTGGCCAGAGCATTCATGCGCGTACGATTCTTCTGGAGTGACCCGCGCGCTTCGGCATAGGCTATATCGTAAGATCGGCGCTGACTGTCGCCGAGTTCAATCGAGACCTCCTGGGAGATCTTATCTGGGAGGTCGTCCAGGACATCTGCAGCGCGCCGGCGCAGGAAATATGGCGCAATCCGCTTCTTCACAAGCCAGGGCTTCTCTGCATCGGAGATACGAAGCATCCTGGGCCTCAGGTAGGCGAAGATCGAGACGACATCCTCCACCTTGTTTTCGAGAGGCGTCCCGGACAACCCCCAGCGGAAGCGCGCGTCGATGCGCCGAGCAGCCTGCGTCACACCTGCCCCAGGGTTCTTGATGCGTTGGATCTCGTCCAGGATGCAGCCATCAAACCTCTGGGGGACCGAACGATCCACGTCCTCCCGCCATGTCTCGTACGTTGTGATGTACACGTGCGCTGGCGATTTCCACAATCCCAGACGTTGATACCGCGGCGCGCGAACCCGAACTACGTTCAGTTCAGGCGCCCATTCCCAAAACTTGGCGGCCCAGTCGTACACGACGGACTTCGGACACAGGAGTATCACTCGGCTCATCTTCCCCATCCGGAACAGAATACGCAGCGCGATGATCGCCTGGATCGACATCCCCAACCCCATCTCGTCGCCCAGAAGCGCCGATTCTCGTTCCGCCAGAAACCGTACACCGTCTCGCTGGAAGGGATATAACTGCTGCCCACGAGCAAAGTCGACCGCGCTGTCGAAATCCTTGCCTAGAGGAAGCTGTAGAACCGGAAGAATGAGGTCAAAGGCGTCGACCGGAGGTAGGATGGTGCTCTCTCGCCATTGCCGAGAAGGTGCTCCTCTCTCCGCACAGATCCCGCACCATGCCCGAGTCATGCCGTGGACGCACTGCTCCGCGAGATCCGCCTCGGCAGGCAACAGTGCCAGCTGCCCAGCTTGATCGCCCGGAGCCAGCCGGTAGTTCTTGCCCCTAGCTCCGGGAAATCCCAGCGGCTCAAGGAGCGATGCAACTCCGGGCCCATCTGCGAACGCTGTGACCAGCCACTCGCTGAGGTTGGCCGAATCCGGACACGACATGACCAGTCGTTCGGCGAGGTCGACCCCTTCCGGCACCTCCGGTCTCACGCCAAGAGACTCTGTGGAAGGGCTTCGACAGCTGAGGTCAGGGCTCACGTCAGGCGCAGCAAGCACTCTGAAGGCCACAGGCGTCGCAGTGGGTGCAGAGAACTCCGTCACGCGACGGAGCGCCGCGGTGCGCGGCTCACTCAGAGGCAAGAGCTTCTGAACAATGCGTGCCTGTAGGCGCTTCCAAGGCCTCCTCGTTGGGGCAGAGATCCTCATGCGAAGCGTCGATCCTCCTTCGCCAGGAGCTCTAGAGCCCGGGACACCCGGTCGAACGGCTCGAGCAAGTCGAGATGCTCAAACGCCTCCTCAAGGGCCGGCCGCGATCGCTCTACGTCGTCGGCCCAGTTGCTCGACACCCTAACGGCCACCGGCTGGAATCGTCCTGAGGGGGAATCCACTCGCCCCATAGCCCAGGCCCGCTGGTCTGGCGCGTCCGAGTGCACCTCAATAGCATCCCCCAGCCGCTCAAGATACACCACTGGGCAAGGCACGGTCTCCCGGATGTCGAGGAGACACGGGCGAGACACGATGAGCACATCCACATCGTGATCCAGCCCGGTGAGCAGACGCCCTCCGCAGAGTTCCACGCCGATGTACGGTTCTAGCGTGTCGCCATACAGCGGGCGCTGGAATGCGCTGGGCCTCACCGGATAGGTCACTCGAAACTCGAGAGGCCGCCCTCGGTCGTCAGTGATCAAGATCGCGCCCAGGTAACCGTCGCCGTCTTGCGTCTTGCTGAGAGTGTAGAAGCCTACACAGGTCTCCGAGCTCTCCACGCGCTACCTCCTATAGTTGGTTCTCCGTCCACAGGGATATCGAGCTTTCGCCCAGAATTGGACTCGCAGGTGTGAAGACCGATCGCCAATCGTAGGCGGACACGACACCGCGTCAGCATCCCGGCCACGCCACGGTCTCTTCGCTGTCGAAGTAGATCGGCGCCCAAGTAATCCCCTGGGGTGCTCCTTCCGCTAGCTGTGCTCACAGCCAGCGCCCCTTGCACAGGCCCGAGCCGAGCGCCGGGCATCCCCAATCTCAACCCTGTCGGCTCAACCATTGCGACACGTTTCCCAATCGACTCCCTCACCCTTCAGTAACCGTGCGCAAGCCTACGCTCTCGACGCACGAACTCGGTGGCTCGAGGGCCTCACTCATCGAGCTGCTGTGTCAAGACCAAGAAGTCGTGCCGCCTGATGCAGCGCGTCGCCTGCACGAACCAAGCCCACTGGTCGCTTGGGTCCTTGTCCTGGAACGCGTCCAGCGTAGCTCTCAGCTCGGGATCGATTACCGTAGGATGGTCGAGATAGGGCTTCGGATTCTTCAGGTCGACCACCCAGGGATATCTGTCTGGGGAGCGGACGGCAGGGTGCCGCTTCTCCGCGGCGTAGGATGCGACTTGAGCATGTGCAATCACACCCACGCCGCCGCTGGCATAGAAACAGATCCGGTCTCCCGGCTTGATGTGTCTCCGCCCGGGCGCCCTTTCCCCGAAGGCGTAGATGCTCGCCCGGCCTACAAGCCTCTCGATCCCTTCCTGCGCGGATTCTTCCGAACTCGATTTCACCGGCGTCAACCAGTAGCTCGCTGTATCTTCATTATGCTCCGCTTCGACTGTGGCAGAGATTGCGGCCTTCTGCACCTCCACTTCTCTGGGCTCAGCTACCAGCGTGGTCATCAAGCCAACCAGCGGATCCACACTCGGACCGGAGGGTCGAATGACACTCAGGATGTCCGTGTGGTCGACGTCATACTGTGACAGGAGCTCAGCGAGGGACAGCAGCGAGTCGACAGAGATGATCCGCAGCCTGTCGGTGTTGTTCTCGGCCACGATGGCGTGCCGGAGCTGCTGGATGTCGGGATCGGGACGCCCGATGACGTAGAGGCCGAGAGCGTGGCCCCAGCTGGGGATCTCTCCTTCCGATATGAGAGCATCCACGTAGCCTATGAGGGTGGGCGTCTTGATGGCAAACGCCTCCGATGTCTTCACTTCCACGATGATGTGAAAACCCTCCAGGGAAATCCAATGGCCATCGAAGCCGATCTTGCCATGCACACCGTGATAACGGCCAAAGCGCACATCGAATTCCAGAAAGTGCCCGATGTAATTCACCAGATCCTGCAATGCGCGATTGTAGTTGTCACCCTTGTGCCTCAGACACTCCTCGACGTAGTCTCTGAGCACACCAACGCTCGTGACCTTGCCCTGAAGATACCTTCGGAAACGCTCCCGAGCAGTGTCCTCCCCCGGCGAGTCATCCAGGGTGCCAACGAGATCCAAGACTTCGTTTAGTTCACGCCCAGTCTCCATGTTCGCCTCCTCGCGTTGTCTGTGCCCCCCCGTTGTGCACCCTACGGGCCTCGCCCACCAAGGGCTGGATCCGCGCACCTTCATCGGTCCCGTCCAGCCCGGTTACCCGGACTCGGTCTTTCGCCCTCTCCACCCACGGCCCCTCGTCCAGGACTCCGAGGCTCTCGCAGGACAGAGACGAATCGGGTCACATCCTCCTCAGTGCGGAAGTATCCGGCCGCTCAACCGCCGGCGTCACCCGCCAACCCTCCTCCCCCCCCAGTGCGATGCCTTTGGTGGTAAGACATCCAACAACGTCAGCAATCCTCCCACCGACCGTGTTCTAGGCCCCGTCCGGTCAGGAGCCAGGCATCTCGGCGCGCGCCGGGCGTCAGCGCGCGAGCAGCTGCTTCACGGTCTCGTAGTCCAGGAGCGTGAGATCAGCCCTTGGTTCCAGGAAAGGCTGTACGTCATCCACAACCCGGTCCCAGAACGCCCTTTCCAGCCGATCCTGCACCACGTCGCGCCAGGTATGCTCGCTCAATGACGGGCCTTCCCAGCCCGTCTGCCGTAGAGCGTTGTTGAGCATAGTCAGATTGGGCTCGGGCCAGTCAAGATCGCTGAGGAACCATACCAGATCGTAGACGTGGCGTCCCTTGAGATACAGTCGCTGCAGTAGCGCATGGAGTTTCCCAGCCAGCAGCGAGGCTCGATCGTGGTGTTGGAGATGAAGGATTACGTGACGGCGAATGACCGTGGTGTCCAATCCCGCGCCAGCAGGTGGGTTCGTATCGATCTCGATCTTGACCGCCAGCACCTGGTCTCGATGCGGCGACAGCCCTAGTTCAAACAGCAGCCCCTGAAAGCGCACAAGCGCGCTATGCACCACCCTGCGGTCGTTCACCCTCAACTCGACGGCATACCCCTCGGCCCCCAGCGACTGTCGCATCGCCTTCAAGTAGCCTCGGGAGTCATATTCCCTCTGGGATCGCTCCAGGGCGAAGTCCATAACCTCTGAGTACCGAGGGATCGCGTAGAGGAAGCGGAGAGCTGTCCCGCCATAGAAAGCAAGGCTCGTCATCGCGCCGGCACTTTGAAGCAACCGTAGCAGGCGAGCCTGAAGGTACTCGCGCGCCATGCTCTGTCCTTGAGCGGGCGTGCGACGGTCCTGAACTAGGTCGAGGAGATGGTCTTTCACAGTGTCTCGTACTCCGTCATCTCAGAGCGGGCCAGGGCCACCACCCGAGCGGCAGCCCGCTGCAGCTTCGGGCTGCCGGTCCGTTCAGCGTGGTATTGGAGCCTACCAAGATCCAGCACGTCCAGGTTCTGAAGCCGCAGCTCCTTCAGGTGCGCCTGTCAATCCGCGCCCGGCTCCAGGTAGACCAGATCCAGCAGAGCCTTCTCCGGCGCAGCCACGAACGCCTCCTGCTCATCGCTGACCTCCAGCAAACGGTAGTCCTGGAACAGCCCTGTCTTGATATGACGGAAGGCGTAGCTCCCCAGCGGCGTGTCCCAGCGACCAGGTCGCAATGTGGTGACGCTGGTCGTGACGGGCACGGCCTCCGGAATGAGACCATAGTGAGAAAGCGCTGATTGGAGACTGACGTAAGAAGGCTGCACCATCTGGTTGGCCACCAGGAACTGATGGGGTTCGACTTCCTGAAAAGGCGGCGCCACGGCGTACAGCCCACGGCGCAGCTGAAAAAGGCGCCCTGCCTTGGTCTAGCGAG
>SKLM01000393.1 GCA_007123205.1 Thermoflexales bacterium | reverse complement strand
GATCGACGGGCCCTGGCGCTGACAGGAGTACCGTTCCTGGCGTACTTCGCGTATGGACTCTGCTACTACGTGGCGGATATCGCCGTCTTCCTGCTTCCGGCTCACTTGATCATGGCTCTCTGGATGGGACTGGGTGTGGCCCTCATCGGGCGGCTCCTGGCCTCCATCCCCTCCGTCCGCCCTGTCCTGTGGCGTTCCGGTCTGATCTCGGTTTTTGCCCTGCTCCCACTCAGCCGGATATGGATCAACCTACCGAGGGTGGACATGAGCCGGGATCAGGGAGGCTACGCCTGGGGGCGGTATGTGCTGGATCAGCCGCTGGTCGAGGATAGCGCGATTCTGGCTGATACCAACAAGTTCGCTCCGCTCTATTACCTTCAGCAGGTTGAGGGGGTGCGGCCCGATCTTGACATCGTGCTGTTGGGGACGGAGGAACTGTACCAGGCTGACCTGCGTCGCCGCCTGGTGCAGGGTCAGACGGTCTATCTGGCACGCTATCTGCCTCACGTACAGGAGTTCTTCCTGCAGTCGGTGGGTCCGCTGGTCGAGGTGCGCGATGGGGCGCCCGAAGGATCCCCGGTAGCCGGCGATGGTATCGCGACCTTTGGTGAAGGGGTCCATCTGTTGGGGGCTGAGCTGAGCGAGGACCGGCTGACGGCCGAGATCCGCCACCTCGAGCTGCGGTGGCGGGCGGAGACATCGATAGCCAAGGACTTGGTTGTCCGGATACGACTGCTGGATGGGGAAGGCCGGGTTAGATGGACGAGTGATGGGTCCCGACCAGTGGGTGGTCTCTATCCGACCAACGCATGGGTGGTCGGCGCACCCATCTCGGACTATCACGAGGTTCCGCTGCCGGGCTGGCTGGCGCCGGGAAGCTACTCGTTGGAGATCGGCCTGTTCCTTCCCTTCGACGGGGAGGGCGTCCCGATCACGGGGAAGGGAACGCCGTGGCTGGAGGTGGGAACGCTGGAGCTTGCTACTCCCTCCGACCCGGATCCACTGTCGTATCGTGCGCTGTATAGCCTTGGCCACGGCGTCTGGTTGACGGGGTTTGATTTGCCAGGAGAGAGCGGCCCCGGTGCGGAGGTGACGCTCGATTTTGCCTGGGATGGCGTCGGCGGCGGGGAGCAGGTTCGGGTGCGCTGGGTGGACGGTCAGGGCCGAGAGGCGGGGACTGCCACGGCGGCCCTGGAGGCCGGAGCGGTGCGCAGCCGTCACGTCATGACGACCCCAGCGGAGGCGGACGTCTACCGGTTGGAGCTAGGGCTCGTCGACGGCGCTGCCCGCTGTGACTGGCTGGCCTCCCCCCGGGACGCGTGCCCGCTGACGGAGGTGAGGGTGGTGGCCGACAAGGAAGGGCTGGCGGACTTCGGAACCAGGGTCCTGCTGGTGGATGCCGAGGTGGGCCGGACGGCGGCTGGCCCCGGCGAGGTGATACCCGTGACCCTCCTGTGGCGCGGCCTGCGCCCAATGGACCGCAACTACACAGTGTTCGTTCATCTATTGGGTCCGGATGGCAGATTGCACGGTCAGGCAGACAGCTGGCCGGTTCACGGGAGCTTCCCGACAAGTGAGTGGCCTCCGGGCAGGGAGGTCACCGACCGGTACGAAGTGCGGCTCAACTACGATGCGCCGGGGGGCCAGTACCAAGTCCAGGTGGGGTGGTACTTGCTCGACACGATGGAGCGCCTGCCGGTTCTCGGGGAAAGGGGAGAGCCGGTGGCGGATTCCTTCCCGATCGGGGAGTTTGAGGTCCGCTAGTTCGTGGCAGACCTCTATCCCCACAACCGCCCTCGTCATTCTCAGGAGCGCAGGAAGCGCAGCAGCCCCAGCGACGAAGAATCTTCGGAATGGCTCAGCTCGCTCAGCTCGGAGGGGTCTGCGACCCCGACTTGTGATCAGAGACGGCGCCTGCTCGAACGGCCGCCAGGGCGCCGGGTGCGCCCTGCTTGGAATGACACAGCTCGCTCAGCTCGGAGGGGTCTGCGACCCCGACTTGTGATCAGAGACGGCGCCTGCTCGAACGGCCGCCAGGGCGCCGGGTGCGCCCTGCTTGGAATGACACAGCTTGCTCAGCTCGGAGGGGTCTACGACCCCGACTTGTGATGAGAGACGGCGCCGGCCCGCACGGCTGCCAGGGCGCCGGGTGCGCCCTGCTTGGAATGACACGGCTTGCTCAGCTCGGAGGGGTCTGCGACCCCGACTTGTGATGAGTGCCCCCGCCTGCTCGAACGGCTGCCAGGGCGCCGGGTGCGCCCTGCTTGGAATGACACAGCTTGCCCAGCTCGGAGGGGTCTGCGACCCCGACTTGTGATGAGTGCCTCCGCCTGCTCGAACGGCTGCCAGGGCGCCGGGTGCGCCCTGCTTGGAATGGCTCAGCTCGCCCAGCTCGGAGGGGTCTGCGACCCCGACTTGTGATGAGTGCCCCCGCCTGCCCGAACGGCCGCCAGGGTGCCGGGTGCGCCCTGCTTGGAATGACACAGCTTGCTCAGCTCGGAGGGGTCTGCGACCCCGACTTGTGATCAGAGCCGCCGCCCGCCCGAACCGCCGCCACTACGCCGGTTTTTCCTGCTGCCAGATGACTGCAGCTGCCACATAAATCTGCCACACAAATCTGCCACACAAATCGCTTCCATACTGACTGTGGCGCACGCGCCATAGTTCACTCGGAATGGCGGGTGTGCGGCTTCTTCCACTCCGGGGGGTGCTTACCGAGCGGCACAGCCGGGACGACTCAGAGTGACAGGACCAGTGCCGCGTTAGGGAAGGTCTTCGGCTCTCCGTGGCTCAACTGGAACGGTCTTCTCGTTACGATAGGTCACCAGCCCGGGGCGTTCACCCGGCACTCCCCTCACAAAACGCCTTTCCGTCACGTCGACATCGACCTGAGGATGGTCGCGGGCCGACGAGTAGTAGGCTGCGAGGGCTGCGGCGCTCTCAATGACCCCCTGGGGCACCTCACGTCCTGCGCGCTTGATGACCACGTGAGCCCCGGGTCGGCCGCGCACGTGGAGCCAGAGATCGTCGAGGCTGCCGCGGCGAAACGTGACCTGTTGGTTCTGCCGGGCGTTCCTCCCTACGAAGACGGGGAAGCCCTGGATATCGAACCGTCTTGGTTTCTGCACCATAGCTCCGCTGCGGTGTCGCTCCTGCTTGGCCACAAAGCCCGCCTCGCTGAGGGCCTCGTGGACTGCGTCGATCTCGGGGCGGTCTTCGGCTATGGTCAGATCCGAGTCGAGTTGGGCCAGATAGTTGAGATCTGCCTCCAACTCCCGGATCCGCGCCGGTATCTCTTTCGATGCGCGAACCCCTTTTCGGTACCGCCGGAAGTAGGCCTGGGCGTTCTCGACGGGGGTAAGCCTGGGGTCGAGCTCAATGGTACGCGGCTCCCCGTCGTAGCCCGGTACCGTCATCCGGCGGGCGCCTCGATCGACACGGTGCTGGTAGGCGAGGACGAGTTCCCCTGCCTGGCGCAGGGCGGCGATGGCGCTCTCATCGACGGTGTGCTCGCGCACCTGTTCCAGGGCTCGCCTGGCCCGCGACTGGGCCTGTCGGATCCAGTCCCGAACTCGCTGGCGGGCCGCTGCGTAGGCATCGCTGGTGAGCCGGTGCTGGAAGTATCGCCACAGCGCCTGGCTCATCTCCGCAACGGGCGTGGTCCGACGGAACTGGCGCAACGGATAGGGTGCAAAGGCGACGGGATTCCCATCTCCGTCCAGGGCGATCTCAGGAGCCCATCGCCCGTTCTCCAGGGGAGCAAAAAGCTCAGCGATGGTTCTGGCCACCTCGTCGGGAGCTGCTTGCTGCGCTCTCGCCTCCGGATCGCCCGTGAGCCGCGCGGCCACCTCCCGCGCCGCCGTGGGACTCACGCCGAAGAGACGGCCTGTGAGCACGCGATGGAGAGATGTTCCAGTCTTCTCTGACGAGAGCATGTCAGCCCACTCCTTGATAGAAACAGTGGTTGGCGGCTGACGGCCGGGGGGTTGCGGAGGCGGCTGGTACGGGTGCGCGGGTAGAGTAACTCGGTGCCGGTTCAGGTCCGGCCCCACGTGTTTGATCGCTTCGAGGACCATCTGGTCTCGACCAACCAGGATGAGGTTGCTGTACCGTCCGATCAACTCGGCAACCAGTTGGCATCGACCGGCGTCTCCGTCGAAGTGGAGCGTGAGAATGCGCTCCCACGGTGGCTGAGTGAGATCGATCAGGCGGCTCCCCCGGACCCACTTCCTCAAGAGCAGCAGCAAGGGAGAGGCGGTCTGAACCCCGCGACGGAGTTTCTCATCCACCCGGAGCATGCGTGGGTTCTGGGTGTCGGCCGAGATGAGCAGGTGATGACGACTCCCGGCAAACAGCTCCAACCCGACCGAACGCGGATCGGTGAGCACCACCCGCTGGACACGTGCCCCCAGAAGTCCGTCAAGTTCGTCTCGAAGGCACGCCAGCGTTAGATGGTCGACGTGCATGGCCGGTTGATCGTAACAGAAAACGTCGTTGCGGGTTGCAACGACGCTCTGAGTTTAGCCTCGCAGTCTGAACTGCCGATCAGGCTCCCTCTTCGATCTGGTGCAGCTGCTCCATCAGACGCGACTTGCGGCGCGCGGCCTTGTTTGGGTGGATGACGCCCTTGCTGGCTGCCTTATCCAGTGCGGCTTGAGCCTGCTGCACTGCCTCCCGCGCCTCCTCCAGTTGGCCCTGCGCGATCAGCCGGCGTGCTCTCTTGTCTGCGGTGCGCGCTCGGCCGCGGTGCATGCGGTTGATCTTCTCCTTACGCCGCGAGCTCCGGACGCGCTTCGCGGCTGACGCTGTGTTCGGCAAAGTCGCTACCTCCTATCGGTAATCCTCCTGTACTGTCCACATATTCTACAGCGACTCGCCCGATTTGTAAAGCTCCTGTACCTCACCTATAATCTGTCCCGACTGGAATGGTGCTGCATAGGAAGGGGTTGAGATGGATCAGGAGACCATCGGCATCGTGTCCGGACTTCCTCGCTCCGGGACATCGATGATGATGCGAATGCTCCAGGCAGGGGGGCTGGAGCTGCTTACGGATGACGTAAGGACCGCCGACAGGGACAACCCCCGAGGCTATTACGAGTTCGAGAGGGTCAAGCAGATCGAGCACGACAGGTCCTGGCTTGACGAGGCCAGGGGCAAGGTAGTCAAGATGATCTCTCAGCTGTTGCACGGCCTTCCGAAGGACTACCGCTACAAAGTGGTGTTTATGCGCCGTGAGATGGACGAACTACTGGCTTCCCAGCGGAAAATGCTGGGGCGTCGAGGGCAGCCTGTGGACCGGATCACTGATCCACGCATGGCTGAGTTGTTCCGAAACCATCTGGAGCGCGTCGAGGCCTGGCTCGATCGCCAGCCCCACTTCGATGTGATCTACATCAGCTACAATCGAGTTCTGGCCGGGCCTCTGGAGCAGGCAAAGATGATCGACGGTTTCTTCGCCGAGGATCTGGATGTCCCGGCTATGGCCAACGTTGTAGATCGATCCCTCTACCGTCAGAGAGGTTAGTCCTATGGATCCCGCAGCCATCTGGAGAGGATTACGAGCCCTTTGGTCGGGTTGAGGCGAATCGCAAGCTTGCCGGTGGTCAGGCGTGCCACGATGATGGCCGCTTCAGTGACCGACTAGGAACGGTCTCTCCGTGGACAGGATCGAGCGGTACATGGCTGCCGGCGGCGTCGTGGTCGACGATGGGTGGGTGTTGGTGCTCCGATGGCCGAGCCGGCACGAGGTTCGGCTGCCTAAAGGCCACGTCGAGGCGGGAGAGACGGTGCGGGAGGCGGCTTTGCGGGAAGCCAGTGAGGAGAGCGGCTACGCGGACCTAAGAATCGAGGCGGATCTCGGTAGCCAGGAGGTTGAGTTTGAGGATGAGGGTCGGCGTGTCATCCGGAAGGAGCGTTACTTCCTGATGACTTGTGGCGGGGGCGCGAGAGGACCCGCCGGAAGCGGTGAAGCGAAGTTCGATCCCGTTTGGCTCCCGTGGGATGGCGCGCTGGAAGCGCTCACATTCGCGGCGGAGCGGGAGTGGGTGCGCCGGGCCAGGCGGATCATAGCGCGGGAGGAGGCGTCCGCTGGTGAGCAGTGAGGGAGGCGAGAGACCTATGGCAGGAGACAGTTTCGAGCAGTCGGGTTGGTCCCTGACCGCGCTGTTGCCGGCTCACGAGGGTGAGAAGTTTGACGAGATCCTGGAGGAGCTGGAGCGAAGCGTCAAGG
>SKLM01000155.1 GCA_007123205.1 Thermoflexales bacterium | reverse complement strand
CGTTGCCCTGGACCTCTACTCGCCGTCTCGGTTTTCTGGTACCCGGTCTTCTTCTCACTGAGAGGCGAGGTGGTATGAGCATGACCGCGATCAAGGCGGAACGAAGACGCCCACCGCTCGAGGGCAGGAATACGGTGACGATCGAAGTCGACGGCCGATCCATGCAGGCCTTTGCCGGCGAGTCGGTAGCCGCTGCACTTCTGGCATCGGGCCACCAGGTCTTCCGCCGCACCGAGAAGGGCAACGCAGCCCGCAGCCTCTTCTGCGGCATGGGTGTCTGTTTCGAGTGCCTCGTCCGGATCGACGGGGAGCCGAACGTCCGCGCCTGCATGACGTCGGTGCGAGAGGGCATGGTGATCGAGACCGGGGCGGCGTCTGATGACTGAATCGATTCAGTTAGTCGTGGTGGGAGCCGGTCCGGCCGGATTGGCGGCGGCCCTCGAGGCCGAGGAAATGGGCCTGCCGGTTACACTAATCGACCTCTTTCCTCAGGCTGGGGGTCAGTACTTCAAGCAGCCGCCGGCCGCGTTTCGCGCAGGCACACCCCAGAACGCACAGGCGCGGCGACTCCTGGAAGGGCTCGGCCGACCCGAGTTGAGGCTGATGTCACAGGCGTCGGCCTGGGGAGTCTTCGCCGAAGCGAAGGATGACGGCTACCTTCTGGCTCTCTGTGGGCCCGATGAGACCCCGCGGCGCCTTCGGGCCAGAGCCGTCATCCTGGCTACCGGAGCCTATGACCGTCCCGTGCCTTTCCCCGGCTGGACCCTCCCCGGCGTGATGACGGCGGGCGCTGCATTGACGCTGCTCAAGCATCAGCGTGTGCTGCCGGGCAAGCGAGTCCTGCTGAGCGGCACCGGACCCCTGCAGTTGGTGCTGGCGCAGGAGCTGATCGAGGCAGGGGCCGATCTGGCTGGCATCCTGGACGCCAACCCCTTCCCATGGAACGCATGGCGTCACCTGGGTGCCGTATGGGGCCAGTGGGAGCGGCTGAGAGAGGGGGTCAAGGCGTGGTGGGCGGTGCGGCGGGCCGGTGGGCGTGTGCAGCAAGGCCACACGGTTTACCGGGCTGAGGGTGACGGACGGCTGGAGAAGGTCGTGATCGGCCCGATCGGTGACCGGGTAGCGGGTTCCGACACCGTCCGCGCGGACGCCCTGTGCCTGAGTCACGGCTTCCTGCCGGCCACCGAACTCTCCCGTCAGGCCGGGTGCGAGCACCGATACCGGGCCACCCAGCGAGCTATCGTGCCCGTGCGCGACGAGTGGCTGCAGACGACGCGCGCCGGGCTGTTTGCCGCTGGGGACTGCGCAGGTGTCGGTGGCAAGGACGTCGCTATGCTCGAAGGGAGGCTGGCCGCGATGGGGGCGGCTCGTCACCTGGGACAACCCGTCGATGCGGCGAGAGTCCTGGCGGTGAAGCGGGAGCTGGCCAATCAGAGACGGTTCGCCGCCGTCCTGGATGATCTGTTTCCCTTTTCTCCCCGCCTGGCGGACTTACTGACTGAAGATACCGTCATCTGCCGCTGCGAGGAGATCACCGTCGGGGAAGTGCGGGGTATCATCGCGGAAGGCGCCACGACGATGACGGCAGTGCGAAGGCTGACCCGAGCCGGGATGGGCCGCTGCCAGGGCCGGATGTGCGCCAGCTCGATCACACGGCTGGTGGCGGAAGAGCTGGGATGCCCGGTGGAGGCGGTGAGGCAGGCGACAGGTCGGGCGCCGATTATGCCTGTCCCTCTCGAGGAACTCTCCGCTCATGATGAAACGGTCTAGGATTCTGATTCACGCATACCATGCGCCAGATCGCGCCACCTGACACCGCTGTGGCCCGGCTGGTTGAGACACGAAACCCGTGAAGGTCTACAGGAGACCTGCGGTGGCGAGGGTCGTGAATCAAGTATTTGAGGAGGACTTGTGAGCATACTGCGAATAGGCTTGAGCGACCAAACCGTGTCTGTCGAACCGCTGGTCGATGAGCTCTCCGGTGGTCGACGCCTGACAGGAGAGATCCTCAGCGCCGACGTCAGTCCTGGCTGCAATGCGCTGGGGCCAGAGAATGCGCTGGTCTGGGCCCCCGGCCCTCTGGCCGGCTGGGGCATCTCCTGCGCCGGGCGCGTATCTATGGGTGGGAAGAGCCCCCTGACCGGTGGCATCAAGGAGAGCAACGCCGGGGGCAGTCTGGCCGATGCCCTGGCCGGCCTGGGCATTCGGGCCCTGGTCTGCAACGGGGCTTTCCCCGGGGATAGACCAGGCGTGGTAGTGGTAAACGCTCTCGATGACGTGCAGCTCGTGCCTGCCGATGCGTATTGGGGACTCGGGCTCGAAGACTTCGGAGCGCGACTGCGCACCGATTTCGGACCCGACTATGCCTGCGCAGCCATCGGGCCGGCGGGCGAGCTGCAGCTGCCCGCAGCCGCGGTCTGCATTAGCGACGTGCGCGGTGATCTTTTTCGCTTTGCGGCCCGGGGGGGGTTGGCGGCTGTGATGGGATCGAAGGCGGTGAAGGCGGTTCTGGTTCGCCAGGAGAGACGCGCCCGCCCGGCGGGCAGCGGCTTTCGGAAGGCGGTCAGGGATTTCCACCACACGATTCAGAGCAATCCGCGGGTGCAAGTCCTTCGGAAGTACGGGACGGCCTCGACGGTGATGCTCACCGACTCGCTGGGCGCGCTGCCCACCCGGAACTTCACCCAGGGGACCTTTGAAGATGCTGAGCGCATCTCTGGCGAGCACATACACGACCTGATCACCGAACGGGGCGGTGAAGGCACCCCCACCGAGCGCTGTATGTCGGCCTGCATCATCCAGTGCTCCAACGTCTTCCCCGATGTTGAAGGTCGCCGCCTGGTGGCCCGTCTCGAGTACGAGACGCTCGTCATGTGCGGCTCGAACCTGGGTATCAGCGACCCCGACACCATCGCCCAGCTGAATCAGGCCTGCAATGACCTGGGGCTCGACACCATTGAGACCGGCGCGACGCTCGGTGTTGCGGCAGAGGCCGGTCTCTGGGACTTCGGCGACGGGGAGAGGGCTCTCGAGCTCGTGGCAGAGATCGGTGCCGGCACCGTGCTCGGTCGCCTCCTGGGGCAGGGCTGCGCCATCGCCGGTCGAACCCTGGGCGTTCGGCGCGTACCCGCTGTCAAGGGCCAGAGCCTCCCAGCGTATGATCCGCGAGGCGTCAAAGGGACCGGCGCTACCTTCGCCACCAGCCCTATGGGCGCCGACCACACGGCCGGGTTGACCATCTTTGCTCCCGTGGACCATCATGACGCGCAGGGACAGGTTGCGCTTTCGCGGGATACACAGATAACCCGAGCTGCCTACGATGCCTTGGGTCTGTGTGCCTTCCTCCTCGGGTCGACCGCGAGTCGTCCCGAGCTGGTCACCGAGATCCTGAACGCGGCGTACGACAGAGCCCTGACACCGGACTGGATCGCCGAATTGGGGCGACGGGTGATCGATATGGAGCGGGCCTTCAACCACCGGGCGGGACTGACTGAGGCGACCGACCGGCTACCGGCGTTCTTCCGCGAAGAGCCTCTACCTCCCCACGGCGAGGTCTTCGATGTGCCGTCCGAGCGGCTCTCCAGTATATGGAAACCGGATGACGCGTAAGAAACCACGGAATCGCTCTGATCTTCGACCCTGGGCCAAGGGCTTGGCGGACACGGCGAAGCCTTCTGGCCGGGATTCAGATCCCCTGCCAGGGGAGTTCTCCGTGCGCGTTAGCGCACCAGGAGAGATGGAAATAGCTGTCGCAGGGTTATTTTCGAGAGAGAGAGAGAGAGAGAGAGGCGCGATAGGCGGAGACAGAGCCATTCGGTGGTAGGAATCACGTGGTCAGGGTCCTCTCCGCTGCCCAACTCGATGACCGGCCACTCATCCACAAAGCACATACGCGACGATTGCTCAAGTGCCGCTTTAGAACTAAAGCTCAATTGTGGTCCCGCGCGGCCGGGTTGCAGTAGGACCACAAACCAGGCGGGCCGGTGAAGTAGACATTGACAGGGCGTCTCTGGGCATGATATAATGACCAAGGAATGAACCCCTTCTTTCTTCTTAGCTGGTCAAACAGGGCTCACCGATCAGAGGGAGAGCTTGCTGGATGGAGATCGGGCAGCGCATCAAAGCACGGCGACAGGAGCTTGGGCTAACCCTGCGCGAGCTCGCCGACAAGGTTGGCCGCACGGCCAGCTTTCTCAGCCAGATCGAGCGGGGTCGATCGAGCCCTTCGATCGAGTCCCTCCAGAGGATCAGCAATGCTTTGGACGTGCCGATCTTCTACTTCCTGCTGGAGCCCAATGACAGAAGCCCCGTCGTGCGGCACGATGAGCGAGTGAAACTCACCGTTCCCGGCTCCAATCTTGCCTATCAGCTGCTGACTCCCGACCTGAACCGTCAGCTTGAGGCGTTTCTCATCGAGCGAGAGCCGGGAGAGGAGAAAGCAGTCGAGCCTCTGCGTCAGTATACCGAGGAGTTCATCTACGTCCTTCAAGGCCAGCTCGAGGTCCAGCTCGCCGACGAGGTGTATCAACTCGGGCCCGGCGATACCATCTACTTCGAGGGGCCCATGCTCCGGCGGGTCGCTGCCAGAGGCGACGTGACCCTCCGCTTCATCTCCGTGATCACCCCCCCGGTCTTCTGAAACGGAAACCAAGGAGAGGCAGCGTGCCCACCATCCATGATCTACGGTCCTTTCTCCAGGCGCTGGAACGAGCAGGCCAGTTGGCCCGCATCAGCAAGCCTGTCTCCCTCAAGCACGAACTGGCGGACGTGGCGGCCGCTCTGGAACGGCGCGGTGGGCCCGCGCCTCTCTTCGCAGAGGTCATCGACAGTCCCTGGCCCATCGTCTCCTCAGCCGTTGCCACCCAGCAGCGAGCGGCTCTCGCCCTGGGTTGCCAGCAGAGCGAGGTGGTCGAGGTCATGCGGCAGGCCCTCGACCCATCCAACGGCATTGATCCTGTCCGAGTCGGCGATGCACGCTGGAAGGATCACGTCCTCACCGATGATGAGGTGGACGTTCGAGAGCTGCCGGTCCCCTTCCACGCTGTTGGCGACGGCGGCGCGTTCATCACCGGCGGCGTGGTGGTCAGCAAGGATCCCGTGAGCGGGCGGGGCAATCTCTCCTACAACCGTATGCAGGTCAAGGGCCCCCGCAAGCTCGGCTTCAACGTCAACGAATGGCGCCACGTGCGCCAGTTCCTCGATGTGCAGGAATCCGAGAACGAGCCCCTGCCCATCGCTGTGGCCATCGGCCTGGACCCGGCCATTATGATCGCTGCCGGCGCTCGCTATCCCGATGACGAGTTGCGCATCGCTGGAGCAATTCGAGAGCGCGCCATAGAGGTCACGCCGGGCGTCACCGCAGACATCGACATCCCCGCCGAGGCCGAGATCGTCATCGAGGGCTATCTCGCACCGCGCGACCGAGAGGAGGAGGGCCCGCTCGCCGAGTTCCACGGCTACTTCGGCGAGCTCTGGGAGAGCCCCGTCTTCCACGTGACCGCCATTTGCTGGCGCGAGAATCCGATCTTTCAGACCATCATCCCTGGTTGGAACGAACACGTCTACCTGGGTAATGTGCTGCCCCGCGAACCCCTTCTCCTCGACTTCGTAGAACACGTGAGCAAGAACGTGACGGGGCTCCACATTCCACCCTACGGCAGCGGCTTCACGGCCATCGTCGCCCTGGACAAGGCCAACCCGGGCGAACCGAAGAACGTCGCGATGGCCGCCTTCACCGCCCACGTCAACGTGAAGTGGTGCATCGTCGTCGATTCGGACATAGATATCTACGACCCTGCCGACGTCCTTTGGGCGCTTACCACCCGTGTCGACTGGGACCGGGACATCTTCCTCGTGCCGCAGGCCCAGGGGCACGAGATGGATCCCACCTCCGACGAGCGTGGCGTGCAGACCAAGATCGGCGTCGACGCCACGTTCCCCGAGGATGGTCGCGACTACCACGGCCGCGTCCGGTACCGGGACGTGGACCTGAGTCGCTATCTGTAGCGCCCGAAGCCATGGACCTTCTGATCGAGAGCGGCGCGGTTCTCACGATGGACGAGAAGCATACGGTCCACGAGCCCGGGTGGATCTCCCTCGATGGAGATCGAGTCCACGCCGTTGGCGCCGGACAACCGCCAGTCCGCCTTGCCGGTCGATCGGCGCGCACCATTGAGCGGAGGGCCGTTCGCCGGTGGCACCCCGTCCCGTGAGCAACGTGCACCTCCCGTCCGGCGTCGCCCCGTTGCGCCAGATTCTCGACAGTTCCATCGCTGTCGCCTTAGGCTATGATGGACCTGCTTCTCCCAACTCACAGGATCT
>SKLM01000120.1 GCA_007123205.1 Thermoflexales bacterium | reverse complement strand
GCTGGGCACCATGGATTCTCTGAGAATGACAGATCCGGTTGCAGTACAGGCTCCGTACACCGATCGCCGTCCAGCAAGTTCTGTCTCGCTTGATCCCCGTTCGGTAGGTCAACCCTTGGCCAGATCAGTCCCCACATCCCTGCGACGGGTTCTGGGTGGGTGCCCAGGTCGGAGGCGTGGCGATCATGTCCCCCTCCGCACAGACTCCACCCGCCTGCCCCTCGACCCGCATAAAGTGCGTCAGTCCCAGCGAAACCAGGGCGATCACGACCCCTACGGCAAAGGTATACTGGGCCCCTACAGCTGCCCAAATGGCACCGCCGGCCAGGGGCATGGTCACCGCTGCTATATGGTCGAAGCTCTGCCCCATCGCGACGCTGGGCGTGATGTCCGCCGGTGTCTCCGCGATCTTCTGCAGGTAGCTGTCGAGGGCGATGGAGAACCCCATCATGACCATGTCGGCGACGAAAAGGCCCAACAGGATCATCAGCGCTGGCGTCGCGTCCATAGCGGGGAACAGAGTCAACCCACCCACCCCAAGGGGGGGGGTCTGGAAAGCCGGCGTAGCCAGAGGCTGCAGCAAGGGGACGAAAGCGTAGCCCAGGAAGATGGGCACGAGAAGCGCATAGCTGAACGCCAGTACCCGGCGTTCTCCATGCCGCGCGACGATCTTCCCGAACGCCTGATGGAGATAGACGCCCAGGAAGCTGTTGATGAGATAGAGCAGCGTGACGGTCTGCGCGCTCACCTGGTACTGCTGCACGAGCAGGAAGACGGCAAAGGTGCGGAAGATGTTGCGGCGGCTGCCTCCGTTGAACTTCAGAGCATAGTAGAGCCAGTAGCGACGTCGCAGGACCTTCCGCCGGCCTCCCTCTCGCGCCGCCCGCCTCTGTGTGCCGAAGGGGAGCAAGGCCAGACCACCGACCACCACGACAAGACCCGCAACCCGCAATAGCGGCCGATAACCCCATGCGTCCAGGGCCACGAAGATCGCGACAGAGCCTACCACGGTGGCCACGGCCTGAAAGCTGTTCATCCGGCCCAGGGTCTTCGGCGCCTCGTCGCGCTCTTGCGTCAGCAGCAGGGCAGAGACGTTGCTCGGGTAGAAGAAGTGGAACCCGACGCTCAACAGCAGAGTCGCGCCGATGAGCCCCGAGACGTCCCGCACCACGGAGGTCAGCAGAACACCGGCCCCCAGCATCACCAGTGACAGACCGGCGATACGAATCTCGACCAGAACCAGGGCCAGCATCCCGACAAGAATCCCCAGCAGACCCGGGACCTCGCGCACAGACTGAATCAGCCCGATCTGAGCCGCCTGCACGCCGATCTCCTCCACGGCGAAGTTGTTGAAGAGAGAGGTCCACACGCTCCAGCCCAGGCCCATCAGGATCGCGTTCAGCATAATCACGGTAATCGTCTTACGGTTATCGCGCATGGTGGGCTCCTTCGAAGCCGGAGTTGCCTTCGGATCCGTCTGATTGCCAAGAAAGAAAAGTCGGCGTATCCTTGGGTGAATCGAAATCCCAAGAGCTGCACCGAGACCGCTGCAGGGACACGCCGTGTTCTAGGGTACCACAGATGGATCAGAAGGGCAATGTTGACCCCGTCACGACCGTCATCTGCGCGGCGCTGCGCGGGGTGCCTTGATCCCGATGACCCGCCTCTTTCGGCCGGATGATTCAGCCCCAAGACGAATGAGCGTGAAGCAAGCACAGTGGCCGATGGACGATCTCTCCGCCTGGCTGCCGGCGCCAGGTCCCCGGCAGCCGCGAGTGGGTCCGCTGTGACCGCGACGACTGCGCACCTCGGAGAGCCCATCGCCCACGGGCGCACGGCGGACGTCTATGCGTGGAAGGAGAGGTGGGTCCTCAAGCTCTTCCACGAAGGGCATACGCCCCAGGATGTACAGCACGAGGCCCGCATCGCCAGGGCCGTTCACAGAGCTGGGTTGCCCGTCCCGGCCGTGGGTCAGGTCGTCGAGACACAGGGTCGTCCCGGTCTGGTGTACGAGCGCATTGATGGGCTCTCTATGTTGGAGGAGATCGAGACCCAGCCGTGGAAGGTGTTGTCATCAGCACGGTTGCTGGCCGAGCTGCACATCGGGGTCCACTCGAGGGAGGTCGCGGTGCAGCTGCCGTCCCAGCGCGAACAACTCGCCAGGAAGATCCAGCAGGCCAGGGGGCTCGGGGCGAAGCTGCAGGAGACGGGCCTCAAGAACCTGGAAGGGATGCCCGGTGGCGATCGGCCGTGCCACGGCGACTTCCATCCCGGGAACGTAATCGTGTCCAGCCGCGGGCCCGTGATCATAGACTGGATCGACGCCACGGTGGGGAACCCGCTGGCCGACGTCGCCCGTACCTCGGTGATCATGCTGGGGGTGCGCGGGACGGAGCAGGCGCCGTGGTCACAGAGGATGGTGGTGCGGTGGTACCACCGGATCTACCTGATACACTACCTTCGACTGGCCTCGCGCGGTGCGGAGGAGCACACAGCCTGGTACCCCATCGTTGCGGCGGCCCGGATGAGCGAAGGCATCACCGAGATCGAGGACTGGTTGCTCGCGCAAGTGCGGGCGGGTCTTCGCTGAGTCCTGCAAGTCCTCCGCGGTCGGCCCAGGTACGAAGAGCCGGGGAGCACGTACCCTGCTTCGGCCACAGCGATCCCTGTCCCGTTGTATGATGCAATCCTATCCAGCGGCTCTTTAGCCCCGGTGGTCTCCGTCGCCTCCGGGTCAGACGGGGACAAGGTGAGCTTCGAGAGCACAGCCTGGGTGGTCGGGACTGCCCGGCCTGCACCCCATTCCGTCGGCCTCAGGTGCTTTCCACCCCGCTCCGGGCAGTCATCCCTCGTGCCTAGCGAAAGCCGTGAAACAGCTCGGGCAGCACCCCCCGACCCTCCAGGGCAGCCCTCCTCACTACCGCCTCCCGGACCGAAGGGGCCGGAGGCTGCCCAGCCGACCTAAGCCCACCCATTCAGCGGACCCACGTCAGGGATAGAGCACGTCAACCACGAGACGCACCGGTTCGGTGAGCTCGTAGACCTCAAAGAAGGCGGGCGCTTCCAGCCACATCGAGAAGCCCAGCAGAGCGTCGTCGAAGGTGGGGAAGAGGGTGATGGCGTTGACGAGGGGGCTGTCCTCCACCTCGATGGGCAGTTGGTCGCCCAGGGGGATGTCCCAGGCGTACAGATCGCTCACCACGATGTCGATGCGAATCGTCCCCCAGGCAGGATCGCGATCCAGGGGGAAGGGATCGGTCTCCTCATCGGTCAACTCGGCGACGTAGAAGGGGATCGTGGCGCGAGGCTCCTCCATCTCCAACACGAAGCGAAAGCGGTCCGGATGGTCGGCGTGGCGGATCTCGGCGAGGTTCCAGATCTCTCCCAGGGTCCCGCCCTCGATGCGGCGGCCTATTAGGTCCGGCGTGGGCGAGGGCTCCACCGTCGGCGTCGGCGTGGGCGACGGGACAGGCGTGTCCGTGGGCACGGGCGTGTCCGTGGGCTCGGGCTCCGGCGTGGGAGTCGGCGTGTCTGTGGGTACTGGCGTGTTTGTGGGCGTGGGTGTGTCCGTGGGCACAGGTGTGTCCGTGGGTACCGGCGTGTCCGTGGGTGCCGGCGTGTCCGTAGGCAGCGGCTCCGACGTCGGCGTGGGCGTAGCCACGAGACCGCAGCCGGTGAGGACGAGCAAGAACACGGCGAGGATCCAACGCTGAAGGCCTGTCGACCATCTCATCGGTCCACCTCCACCAAGAGTCAGATAGGTCTGCTGCCAAACGATACGAGGTCACCCTGCCTCCGGTGCTATTGTAGCCGGTTCCCACGATTCTTGCACGTGAAGGGCAGCGCGAGAGCGGGTCATCCTAGCGGTTCTCGGACCCCCTGGCAGGCGGCCTGGGGATCAGCACGGGGGTACGCTCCTTGTAGGCCTCGTAGTCCTCCTGCCCACCCCATTTCTCATCGGCCCGCCTCTCCAGAATGGGAATCCCGCTGACGCGCGTGATAAGGACGGCCACGAACACGGGCGAGATCAAAGTGACCCACTGCCAGCCCTGCAGGACAGGCAGGGCGACGATCGCTACCCCGACCCACAGCAGGATCTCACCGAAGTAGTTGGGGTGGCGGGACCAGGCCCACAGCCCGCTGTCGATGAACTGGCCCCGGCTATTCGGATCCGCCCGGAAGGCGCTCTTCTGTGCGTCGGCGACGACCTCGAAGCCAAAACCGCAGGCCCACACGGTGAACCCGATCAGCGCGAACCAGCCCAGCTCCCTCCGGGCGGTGGTGGTGATCGCGGCCAGGGCAGCCCCGGCCGTGAAGGTCACCCATAGCCCTTGCAGGGTCCAAGTAACAAGGAAGCGGAAGAACGACGGTTTGATGTCATCGAACCGAGCGTCCTTCCCGGCCTGGAGAACCCGGTTGAAGAGGAACGTGCCCAGGCGCGTGGCCCAGACGAGCACCAGGGCCAAGAGAAGGATTGAGCGATTATCGATCACGGGGCTCAGGAGCACCGCCAAGGTGGTGATCGAGATATAAGTTATGCTGCCCGTCAGATCGTAGAACTTCTCGGTCTGCAGCACGTAAGCAGCGAAGAAGCCCAGCCACTGGATCAGGAAGATCAGGGCGACGGCAGCGGCGAAAATGGGTATCCCCCGGACTGCAACGCCGTCCTGGCTGCCAGCCCAAGCGACTCCGGCCGCCACCAGGATGACGACGGGAAGGGCGATGATTGAATTGCGATCCTCGTTATTCACGGTGTTCTCTCCTTTGTCGTTGCCATACGCGTCCACGGTGAATTGCACCTGACGGGGATCCGCGGTCAGGTGCCTCGCACGGCTTAGCTTCGCACGCTAGGAAGTGCAAGGCACCGGCGCTCTCCCAGTGCATTGCACCTCACGGCGATCCGCACGGGGAGGTGCTGTGGCCGTCCTTACGAGGCGGCCTCGTCTCGGCGTCGCCAAAGCCCCGGCATCAGCAGCAGCACCAACCCAACCACGGCAAAAGCGGCCCCGCCCACGATCCCGACGGGCAGCGGACCCAACAGCGGGTTCGGTTCCCCCCAAGCGAAGATGGTGCCCAGGTTGGCGATTCCGTTAAGGGCAGCGTGGCCGATGACGGCGGGCCACACGCTACGCGCCTTGAACGTCAGCCATCCCAGGAGGGGCCCCACCATCAGCGTAAACCAGACCATCGCCAGCGGCCCCAAGACCGGCGCTCCGGGATAGTCGAGACCGTAGTTGTGCCCCATCAAGATGACCGGCCAGTGCCAGACCCCCCAGATGACCCCGAGCAGCGCCATGGCCCGGCGGGGACCTATGGTCATCAACTTAGGCTGCAGGTAGCCCCGCCAGCCGAATTCCTCACCGAAGGTGAAAAGGCCGTTGATGAGCGGCGAAAGGAGTATGCCCTGAGCCACCTGCGCCACGGCAATCAGCCAGAGGTTGACGGTCTCCAAGTCAATGGGAGCCTCCTCAAGCATCATCCTCAGTGTGGTCAAGTCGGCGTCGTAGTGTTGGGGGAAGACCCCGAAGTAGATCACCAGCCCAACTATGGTCAGCAGCGCAGGACCAACCCAGGCCACCACCCACCAGCGCCAACCTCGCCTGATCCGCGGTCGCAGGTATGCGTTCTGCCAGCCCTCCCGAGTGAGCAGGCGGGTCAGGATGTGCGCCAACGCGGGCGCCCACATCACCGGGCCCGCGATCAGCACCAGGGCCAGAGTGAGGTTGGCCCCGGGGATCAGCATCGGGCTGTCCACCAGGCCGCCTGTCACGTAGACCACCAGTGAGGCCGCCCAGGCGATGCCGAAGGCCCAGGCCAGGAAGATGAGCACACGTCGGGTATCCACGTTGTCGTTCATTGTCGTCCCCTCCGGTGACGGTGACTCTGCCACGGTGCGTTGCACCTACGAGGTGCATTGCGCCTGACGACGATGCTGGGATCAGGTGCCACGCACTTTTCAAGTGCAAGGCACCATAGGCTCCACGGTCAGGTGCCGCGCACTCACAAGGGCAAGGCACCGTCGACACGCGAGCAGGCGAGGCCGGTCACCAGATGACGACGTCGTCCAGGTGCTCCTCCGGCTCCGGGTAGCTCATGTCCAGCCCCTCTAGCGTCTCGACCAGAACCGTACCGACCACCAGGTTGCGATACCATTTCCGATTGGCCGGCACAACGTACCAGGGCGCCCAGGGGGTGCTGGTCTGGGCGAGCATGTCCTCGTAGGCGGCCATATACTTAGGCCACTGGCTCCGTTTCTTGAGATCGCCCACGTTGAACTTCCAGGGCTTGTTGTCGAGCCGGGCCTGGAAGCGCTCCTTCTGCTCCTCCAGGTCGATGACGAGATGGAACTTGAG
>SKLM01000307.1 GCA_007123205.1 Thermoflexales bacterium | reverse complement strand
TCGAGCGGTGGGCGTCTTCGTTCCGCCTTGATCGCGGTCATGCTCATACCACCTCGCCTCTCAGTGAGAAGAAGACCGGGTACCAGAAAACCGAGACGGCGAGTAGAGGTCCAGGGCAACGGGCAATGCCTCGTCCAGAATCATCTGGGCCATCCACTCGCTCAACAGGGGCAGGGCTGTAATGGTCAGGAGGAAGCCAGCGGCGACGAACAGATTATCCCATCCCGGCAGCCAGCCGATGGCCGGCTCGTCGTCGGGCGTATAGGGCGTCGGAATGCCCCATCCCCGCACGACTCGCGTACGAGCAAGCTCAGGATAGAGTGCCACGAGGTCAGCCGCGATCCGTCCCAGTCCCCAGGGGCTGGTGTGCCGGTGGAGTTGATCGGACTGAGTGACTGCCTCGGTGACGACCAGAGCTCCGTCAAGGTGGCGGGTGAATCCGACCGAGACCGCCCGGGCTCTGCCGTGAATCGTCTCGTAGAAGTCTGCCAGGCCGATCGTGTGATGGAGAGGGAGGGAGGTTGGCTCGGTGACGAACGCCTCGGCGTGAGTATGATGGATCGGCAAGTCTGCCCGAGCCAGCGCGACCACCCGACGCGTCCAGGGCCCACACATGATGGCCACTCGCTCAGCAGCGTAGTGCCGGCCCTTTGCCTGGACGGTCTTGACCCTGGAGCCCTGTCGAGTGATCGCCGTGACCGGTGAGTGGGGGCGTAGCACGGCGCCGGATCGTCTGGCAGCCTTAGCGTATGCCCGACAGAACAGGAAGGGGTTCAATAAGCCTTCGAGAGAGTACGCTGCTCCCAGAAACCCACGGGCGTCAAGATAGGGTTCAGCGGATCTGAGCTCGTCGAGATCGAGCATCTCCACCGGTATGCTCGCCGAGCTCAGGAGCCTCGCTCGTTCCTCCCAGTCCTGCCACAGACTCTGCGAGTTGATGAGGCAAAGGTAGCCCACCCTTCGCCACTCGAACGGGGTGCCGAGCTGCTCCTCAAGGGTCTCGAACCGGGCCAATCCATCGCGCACCAGGCGCAGGTTCAGGGGATCGAGGTGTCCTTCGCTCACCTGGGCCCGTCCGGAGCAGGCGGCGGACGTACCTCCACCCAGGTCCCCCGCCTCAAGCACCAGGGTGCGGGCGCCGCGCTGGGCAAGGTGGTAGGCGGTCGACAACCCTGCCATACCCCCTCCAACGACGATGACGTCGTAGATCTCCCTCATGCGCTCCCCTCGGGCGGCTGATGGGCGGCGAGCGATCCGCCGTGGCTCGGTCTACGCATCGCTGGGGTTCCCCCGTTCAGTGCGCCTTCTCCAGGATGCGCTGGCAATCGCTGGCTGTTGCCGGTCTGGGATTGTTCGGAAGCAGCACCATCCGGGAGGCCTCTTCCGCCAAGGCGCGCAGATCGGGTCCAGATACGCCCGCCTCGCCCAACGAAGTGGGTAACCCAAGCTTGGAGACCCAGGCCTTCACCTCGCCCACGACCTCGGAGTCCGAGGCGGAGGGCGGCATTCCCAGGGCCAGGAGCAACGTTGCTCGCTTGTTATCCAGTGCGGGCAAGTTGTACGCCAGTCCGTGGGGCAACAGCAGCGCAGTACAGAGGCCATGATGGAGATCGTATTGCGCAGCCAGAGGCCCAGCCAGGGAGTGGATGATGCCCAATCCGCTTTGGTCAAAGGCCGTCCCTGCCAGGGTGCTGGCCAGGGCCATCTCGCGGCGAGCCTCGAGGTCATCACCGTCTCGGGTGGCCCGAGGGAGGAACCGCCAGGCCCGAGTGAGTGCCGCGGTCGCCAGGCCATCCGTTATGGGGTTTGATCGTTTCCCCAAGAGGGCTTCCAGCGCGTGCACGAGCGCGTCGGCGCCGGTAGCCGCCGTCAGCCGGGGCGGCAAGGTAACCGTCAACTCGGGGTCCACCACGGCCACGCGCGGGAACATGTAGGGGCTCAAAACGCCCTTCTTGAAGTGGGTCTCCGGATCGCCGATGACGGTGACTTTCGTGACCTCGCTGCCGGTCCCCGCAGTGGTCGGCACGGCGACCAGCGGTAGAATGGGCCGGATGATCGGTCGCCCGTGCCACTGGTAGTCGGCGTACGTACCTCCGTTCGCCATCAGCAGGCCGATCGCTTTTCCGACGTCGATGACGCTGCCGCCTCCGAGTGCGACCAGGGCGCTGACCTCGTTGGCGCGAGCCACTTCCAGTGCGAGCTCCACGTCCTCCACCGTAGGGTTGGAGCGAACCTCAGTGAACAGGCTAACGCACCAACGGTCATGGTGCAATCGTTCCGTCACCCGCTCCACCAACCCGGTGCCGGCCAGCCCGGGATCGCTGATTAGCAGTACAGATGCAGACTCAGGGTGACGAGACGAGTTGCCGAGCGCCGTTTCCAATGCCTCGGTCAGGGCCTCGACGATCGGTCGCCCGAATAGGAGTTTCACAGGGAAGTAGAATGAGAAATCCATAAGCACCTCACCTCAATCCAATGGAGAAATCGGACTTTGCAGGCCAAGCGTTTCCACGTTGATTCCGCTGCGCTGAAATAGGCGATGGTTGGCGGCTCGGCACGCGCCCAGGAGAGCTTTCTCGTCGGAAAACAGCACCCGCTTGTCCTGCATCAGGATCCGGCCGTCGACGATGACGGTATCGACGTCACCACAGTTGGCGTTGTAGACCAGCGCGGACGCGGCGCTGTGGACTGGCATCATATGGGGCGCGTCCAGATCCACGATGGTGACGTCAGCCTTCTTCCCTACCTCCAGACTCCCTATCTCGCTCTCCAGCCCCATCGCCCGAGCACCGCCCATCGTCGCCATCCATAGTACGTCCTCAGGCAGCAGGGCCATGGCGTCCAGGGTGCCCACTTTCTGCAGGCAAGCTGCGAACTTCAGCGTCTCCATCATATCCTGGGCGTTATTGGAGCCCGGGCCGTCGGTCGCCAGGGCAACGGCTGTGCCGCTCCGCCTAAGCCGGGTCACGGGCGCGATGCCCGAGGCGAGGTACATGTTGCTCACCGGACAGTGAACGACGACCGCGTCGCGTTTGTGAATCAGCGCGATCTCTTCCTCCGAAACCCAGACACTGTGTACGAGATGGGTCCTCGGTCCCAGGCAACCCAACGACTCCAGCCATTCCACGTGGCGGAAACCGCGCTCACGGAGGAGCATGCTGACCTCCTCCTCTGTCTCGGCGGTGTGCATGTGGGTAATGGTCTCCCACTCCTCAGCCAGGGCGTATGTCCGGCGCATGGTCTCGTCCGAGCACCCCCAGGGGATCAGCGGCCCTAACCCGATCCGGATACGTCCATTCTCTGCCCCGTGCCAGCTATCCAGCAACCGCTCGGTCTCGGCCAGGATATGCTCAGGCGACTCCATGAACTGTTCGGGGTAATTGACGTCAGCCCAGCCCCGGGCCATCAGAAAGCGAATACCACTCTCCTCGGCGGCCCGACAGACTGCATCGTCGTTGCCGGGGTCAGTGTGGATATAGTGGTTATCGATGACCGACGTGACCCCGGATCGGATGTTCTCCACCAGCCCCAACAAGGCCGCCAGATACACCTCCTCCTGGCTGACCTTCGCCATCACGGGCCAGATTGCCGTCTCCAGCCACTTCAGAAGGGATCTATCGTCGGCCAGCCCTCGCACGAAGGTCTGGAACAAGTGCGTATGGGCATTCACCAGTCCAGGGATTACGGCCATCAACCTGGCCTCAATCGTCTCCTCAGCGCCGAAGCCTTCTTGCGGCTCACCGACGCCGACCTCAACGATGCGATCATCGACGATAGCCACGTAGCCCGGATCTAAAACCGCGCGCTCCGGGCTCTGTGTCAACACAGTTCCGCCCTGGATGAGCAGCTTGTTCACCTTATCCCCGATCACTATGGCTCGGATAGGCAGTCGACAGACCTGCCATCCCGGCGCCAACTATGATGACGTCCCGGAACTGCGAGGGCGCGCCCATAACCTGTTGCTCGACTACTGGCGCGCCGCCCGGTCGGCAACCTCGAGCACCTCGTCCAGAATGCTCAGTCCATCCTGCAGCTCCCCCTCATCGATCGACAAGGGCGGGATCGGAAAGATGAAGTTCCACTTGGCAAAACAGTGCATCCCGCGCTCCCTCATGGCCCTGGATAGTTGGGGAGCGATATCGTGAGTCTGCAACGAGGACGGGATCCCGGGCATGGGAGCCAGCGGTTGTCTTGTCTCCCGGTCCTTCACCAGCTCGATGGTGGAGAACAAGCCGATGCTCCGCACGTCGCCAACGCTGGGATGCTTCTCCTTCAAGGTCTCCAACCCCTCCTTCAGCACTCTGCCCATCTCTCTGGCGTTCTCGATCAGGCCTTCCTCCTTATACGCCTCGATCGTCGCTACGCCGGCGGCGACACTGACCGGGTGGCCTGAGGCGGTGAGGCCCATATAGAGCCTCCTGCTCTCGAAGTAGTCGGCGATGGCCCGCGATACGATGACCGCCCCCAGGGGCACGTAGCCCGATGTGATCCCCTTCGCCATCGTGATGATGTCCGGGGCTACATTCCAGTGGTTCACGGCGAACCACTCGCCCGTGCGGCCGAACCCGCTCATGACTTCATCATCTACCAGGACGATGCCGTACTTGTCGCACAGCCCGCGGATGCGGGGCCAGTAGTCATCCGGCGGTATGACCAGCCCATTGGTTCCGGTCACGCCCTCGAGGACGATGGCCGCGATGTGGTCCGGTCCCTCGAACTCGATCACCTGCTCGACGTGGCCGATGCACTCCCTGTGACAGGTATCTTTCGTCCATCCGAAGGGGCAGCGGTAGCAGTACGGATCCAGGATGTGCACGATGCCCGGGATCAACGGTTCCATCGGAAGCCGGAAGGGGTTGCCGGTGAGAGCCAACGCGCCGGCCGTTGCCCCGTGGTAGGAGCGGTAACGGGAAAGGATCTTGTGTTTACCCGTGTACGAGCGGGCGAACTTGATGGCGTTCTCGTTGGCCTCCGCGCCTCCGGTGGTGAAGAGCGTCTTGTGCAGGTCGCCTGGCGCGATCTCCGCTAGCAGCTGGCCCAACCGCCCTTTGACTTCCGTCGCCATGCCCGGGTTCGCATAGGCCAGTCGGGCCACTTGCTCCTGGACCGCGGAGATAATCCGCCGGTTGCCCTGGCCGGCGTTCACGTTCATGAGTTGGGAGGAGAAGTCCAAGTAGCGCTTCCCATCTGCATCCCAGAAGTAGACCCCATCCGCGCGGTCCGCGACGATGGGCGCGACCTTACTCTGGACCGACCAGCTGAAGAATGTGTACTCCCGATTCAGGTCAAGGATTTCCTGCGTTTCCATCAGGCTGTCACTCCATATATGCGTCTAGTCTAGCATCCCGGTGATCCGGAAGAAGTTGGTCAACAGCGTCTTCCCCGCCACGTGTTCCTGATCGTAGCGCTCGGGATAGATGAGGTCAACCAGCGGGTTGGGCCGATCAAAGGGTCGCTCTGTGTAAGCCTCCGGGTGGAACTGAGTGCCGTACACCAGCTCTGTCTCGTGCTTGATCACCTGAATCGAACACTCGTCGCTGGACGCCAGCACCTCGAAGGCCGGAGGCACCTCCTTGATCTCCCAATAGTGGGCTTGGAGGAAGATCGGCGACTGCGCCAGACCCTCGAACAGCGGATCCGACCTCTCTGTAGTCACGGTCATGAAGCCCCACTCCTTGAAGTAGCCTGGAGCCGAGAGGGTCGTTATCTCTGGTTCGTCCGGGGCAAGGGGCCGCATCGGTCCCAGCGCAGCTCCGTGAGACGCAGCGATGAGCTGCGCTCCGCCACAGAAGCCGATGATGGGCCACGCAGGTTCCCGTATGATAACCTCCATCTCCGAGAAAGCGCCAGCGCCGTAGTCGTCCCAATCGGTGGCATTGCCACTGATGGCCAGGTGGGTGATGCCCAGCTCACGCAGATTCTCGCGGGTCACGTCACTGAATCGCTGTACGAGGCAGGGTAATCCTGAGATTTCCTCCAGTTTGAGCTTCACATCCATGACGTAGCTGAGGTGCTCGGCTCTTCGGTCAGGACGGCGCAGGATCATCTCGTGCTCGATGTCTACAAAGCAGATCATTGTCAGCTTCCTTTCCGCGGGCCACCCCGCCTGGACCCAGCTTGCACGCACCGCGTGACCTGGGACTTGAGGGCCTTCCCACCGGGTGCGCCTGCTGGGCCGGCCCAGGCGGGACCTTGTACCGGGCCGAGACGCATAGGTGGTTATCCCTGGTGTCTCCGGGCGATTGACGATTGGCGATTGACGGGTTGCAGGTTACAGGTTGAACGTTGAACGTTTGAAGCTCCGCCGCTGCAGCGCGCAACGTGCAACGCGCCAACGTGCAACGTGCCAACGTG